>NZ_JAWDKA010000005.1 GCF_032714615.1 Methanorbis furvi | reverse complement strand
ATTTATACTCTTCGAGACTGCACGAGATGTGAACTTTTGAGGGTTCGCCATCTCAGCGCAGGTCGCGCTGTTTGCGAGGTAACATCATACGTTCTGAGAAGATATAAACCCTCCGAACTGCTGGATGCTACCAATCAGACGAAAGAACTCGCCTGATTTCTCACAAAACACACGAGTGACTGTGAGCTAACAACATACGACGTGGATGTATTTATACTCAACATATCCGCAGATTCTCAAAAGAGCTGAGTCAACAGGCTTCCTGCCGCAACAACAGCAAGACCTGCGATACAGAGCACAATCAGAATCACACCAACAATTTTCCAGAAATTACGCTGTTTCATCACTCTTCGTTGTACAACCATCAGAAATCACCACCCATAAATCACCAAAGAACTCATCCTGCTCCAGATCAACCAGACCCTCCAGCATCAGAAACAGGCATGGAATATACACCTGATACAGCGGCCAGTGCAGGGCTGAGACCAGCTCATACAAAGACACGCCCGGATCACGCGCATCAGGATGAACAATCACCAGCGCATAAATCTGCTTCGCCATCGCATCATACGCCTCATCATGGGCAATTCCCACAACGTCATCAGCATCAGGCTCAGGAAACGCCTCCTCATCAGGATTCACAAACTTCCTGCGGCGCTGACGGCGGCGCTCCGCCTTCTCCGCCAGTTTCAGCTGAGTAATCAGCTCATACAAAGTCACCGGCCGCTTACGCGCATCCTTTCGCTTGATACGGCGATCAATCTCGCGCTCCAGCATCTCAATAGGACCAAGAGCACGCGCAGTCACCACATCCTCAGCAAACGGATCAGCGCCTTCTGCAAACGGATCATCCTCGGCAAACTCATCCTCCTCAGGTTCAGCCGGCACATCCAGATACTCGGACTTCATCCGCAGAAGAACCGACGAGTAAAACAACGTCCTACCTGACACGCGCAGATCCAGCTCGCGTCTGCGCTCAAGTTCAGCGAGGAACCGGTCCGTCACCTCCACAATATCAATATTCCACGGATCAATCTCTCCGCGTTCCGCCATCTGCACCAGAATCTCGACAGGTTCCTCAGACATTCGTCTTCACGCCCGTGACAAGCGTACTCTTATCCGGACGAATCGTCACCCCCATAATTCGATCCGCCGCCTCAATCATCGGCTTTCTCAGCGACACAATCACAAACTGACTCGACGAACACATCTCCCGCACCATCTGAGAAATCCGCTCCACATTCGCCCCATCAAGCGACATATCAACTTCGTCAAACGCATAGAAGGGAGCTGGCATATACCGCTGAATCGCAAAAATAAACGACAACGTCGTCAGAGACTTCTCACCGCCCGACATCATATTCAAGCGGTGTACCTCCTTATCGCGCGGCCGCACCTCAAACGTCATGCCGCCAAGGAACGGATCCTCGGGGCTGTCCAGAACAAGATGTCCCGACCCCATCGTAAGCCGCGCGAAAATATCCTGGAAGTTTGCATTGATAGCAAGATACGCCTCCATAAACGCCTCGAACTTCATCTTCGCAAAACTCTCGATACGTTCCAGCAGTGCCTCACGCTCGCGCGACAGAACATCTTTCCTGGCCGTGCGTTCCGCAGACTTGGTCACCGCCTCATCATACTGCTCAATAGCCAGCATGTTTACCGCGCCAAGTTTGCGGATCGCCCGCTCAGTCGTCGCCATCCCTTCCTCGATCTCATCCATCGAAAGCGTGCACTCAACCTCATCGGTCACCGTGCCGCGAATTTCCTCAATTTCCGAAGAAACACTCGCTGCCTTCTCATCAAGAGCAGAGATCTGCACGCGGCACCGTTCAATCTCAGAGTTCAGAGACAACAGCCGTGCCTGTGACTCGTCCACCTTCGCCTGAAGTGCCGCACGTTCATTGCGCAGAACCTCAAGCTCGCCGGTAAACGACTTCTGCTTCTCCTCAAGTGCCGCAATTGCAGACTTCGCGTTCTCAATCTGCTGATTGCATGCGGAGATCTCCTCGTCAAGCTTCGCATTCTTTGCCGCAAGAGCGTCCTTATCAGCAGTCCGCTCATCCAGACGTTTTTTGAAGTACTGACGGTCACGGTTCACATCCAGCAGATCCGCCTCCTTCGTATCCAGACGACGCTTCACATCATCAGCCTCGCGTCGCGCCTTCTGTAACTTCTCGGTCAGCAGCGTAAACTCAGACTCATCCAGAACTTTCCGGATCTCAGAGATTCTATCATTCATCACCGTGATCTGATCGGTCAGCGCATCCTGGCGCACCTCAAGCTCGGCAACCTTTGCAGAGACCTCCTTTGCATCATGCTCCAGACCGGACAGCGACTCGTTCAGTGAAAGCTCTTCATCAGCGATCGCATCAAGACGACGGTTGGCTTCAGCAATCGTCAGCTCGAGCTTGGTCACCGCCGCATCAATCTCGCTCTTCTCAGAGCGCAGACCATCAGCAACCGCTTTGTTGCGCGACTCAGCAGCCGTAAGATCCGCCTCTTCAGCACGCAGCGCAGAAAGCTTTGCACCAATTACGGCAGACTCCTTGTCAACAGCAGCGCCGAATCCGTGAATGTCCTTTCGGATCGATCCTCCCGTCATCGCGCCGGCTTTTTCCAGAAGTTCGCCGTCAAGAGTAACCATGCGGAATCTGCCCATCAGACGCCGACCGGCTTCAAGAGTTTCTACAACAACGGTCTGACCGAACACCAGACTGAACGCGTTACGGTACTGCTCGTCAAACTCGACAAGATTAATCGCGTAATCGACAACACCGCTGCCGGCGACCGGCGGCAGAGGAGCAGGCGGCTTGATCTTGTTCAGGGGCAAAAACGTAACCCTGCCCAGCCGCTCCTCTTTCAGATACCGGATGGCATCAGAAGCGGTCTGATCCGTGTCAACGACCACGTTATGCAGTCTGCCGCCTGCGGCAATGTTGAGAGCGGTCGTGTACTCGGACGGCACTTTGCCGAGCCGTGCGATTGTTCCCGACACGCCGTTCATCTCAAGAACCGCGGAAATTGCACGGTTCGATTCAGCCGAGACCTGCTGCTGCGCCTCAAGCCGCATCATCTTCTGGGTCAGCTGCTGGATTTCTCCGCGGATCGGTTCAAGTGATCTGCGGCATGACATCATTGACCGGTCGGCTTCACCGATCTGCTTATCGAACACGGACTTTTCTTTTTGTTTCTCGGAAAGTTCGCGTTCGAGCGAGGCAATTTCGCCCTGCTTTTCGGCACGTTCTTCAAGAAGCTGGGTCTGGAGACGTTTCATCCGTTCAGATTCCTGTGCACGAATACGGCTGCGCTCAATTATGCCGTCGCGTTCGGAGAGGATGGTGGAACGTTCCGCTTTTTGGTCTTCAATCTGACCCATCAGGGAAATGAGTTCGGTCTGGGCACCTTCGGAGTCCTTGCTCTTTTTGTCCATCAGCACCTGAACCTGATCAAGGATCTTTTTCTGGGCTTCGTGCTCCATCGCAAGGTTCGCCCGGTCGATCTGGAGCTGGCGGGACTCTTTGTTCTTGTCAGCCAGAGAGTTCTCAAACCGCTTCATGTCGATGAAGATATCGTTCATCGAGCTGAGGTTGGCATCCTTTTCCTTTTTCAGCCGGCTGATCGTCTGGTCAGCCACACGAATGTTGCCGCGTTCGGCTTCAAGATCGGCGAGAAGTTTGATGTATTCAGGACCGCTTTTTTCTGAGATCTGCCGGTCGATATCTTTGACATCCTCCATCCGGCAGCTACGTTCGTGCGTCTCAAGGGAGACCGACTCGTTAATGCGGACGAGTTCAGTCTCCTGATCGGTTTTGGCAAGAGCGATGGTGGAGAGCTCGCGTTCAAGATCGCGCAGTTGGGCAACCTGTCTTGCTGCACGGAAGTAGTCGAGTTCGGTCTGGAGTTTCTGGTATTTGACCGCACCTTCGCGTGCTTCTTTGAGCTCTTCGATTCGTGCCGCAAGGTCTGCAAGCAGGAGCTCTTCGCGTTCTATTCGTGCCCGCACCTGTTCAAGTTCGGTGAGTGCCTGCTCTTTTTTCGAGTCAAACTCAGCAACACCTGCAATCTCGTCGATCATTCTGCGCCGGTCGAGGTCGCTCATCTCCATGATGCGGGTGACGTCACCCTGCATTACGACGTTGTATCCATGCGGTTTGATGCCGTATTTGGAAAGGTATGCCAAGACGTCGGTCTGGGTGCAGAGCCTTTCGTTCAGATAATAGTAGCTGTAGTAGCCGCTTGGTGTTCGTTTGATCCGCCGCCGGATTTTGGTTTCGTCAGAAAAGGTAAGTGTGACTTCGGCGGTGTGTTTGCCTGAGATGTTGTTGATGAGGTCGGTGAGTTTTTCGGCACGCAGAGAGCGTGCGCTGGAGAGGGACAGTACAAAGAGTATAGAGTCGATAATGTTACTTTTTCCCGAGCCGTTTGGACCGGAAATTACGGTGAATCCTTCGTAAAAAGGAATTTTGGTTTTCCGGGAAAAAGATTTGAAGTTATCGATGTCAACCTGAACGATGTGCACTGGTTACTCCAATGTTAGCGGCGGTTTTTGGCGTCGTCGGTTATGGCGTCGTCTTCGGCTGCTTCAATGACTGCGTCCGAGTCAGGACGAATAGCGGCAGATCGGGAGGCGTGACCTGGGTTGTAACCGGTTCCGGCGATGATGACGCTGTGGTCGGTCGTCTTTTTGCGTTTTTGAATGGTGCCGTCCGGCTGCATGACGTACTCGAACTGACCTGCTTTGAGCTGCTCGACCGGGACTTCCGGTTCGGGTTCAGGCATGCGTTCGGGGATCGGGGATGAGATGGTGTGGCGGGAGGTTGCAGCACCGGCGCGCACGGGGGCTGCAGCCGGGCCAGGGCGCTGGGGCATTGCACGGGCTGCCGGGGCAGGTTCTTCTTCGGCGACTGCCGGGCGACGGCCGGGGGCGGCGCGGACCGGTGCAGTTCGTGAGGATGCGGGAGCTGCCGCAGCACCGCGGGAGATTTCCGTGGCCTGTTCTTCGGGTTTTTTCTGGCCGAAACGCGATTCTGCGTGAACTCTGGACTGGCCGCCACGCATCTCTTCAAGCTGCATGGTGAGTTTGCGGGTGACGGATTTGAGGTCCAGCATCTCTTCGGTGAGTCCTTTTACCATTGCTTCGAGTTCGCGAACTTTTCGCTCAAGTGCTTCGGTATTTTCCGATTTTGCGGATGATGCTGCGGCATCTGCACCTGCTTCGTGTTTGATATTCATTTCACGTTCCTGTTCGGCAAGTTCGTGTTCTAAAAATTTCATTCTTGTATCCATGAGCGCATGAGTCCTTGTGAATTAATTAATAGGTCTTTCTGCGCCTATTCTATAAGATATTTGCGTCCCGAACACGTGATTTGTGGTGTTGGTTTGGCGTGATGAAATTTTTTTGAGAGGCAGGAGGCAGGATAGATATATGAAACATGAATCGCATGCGATTCGCGTTTTGAAAATTCCAAAAAAAAAGTAAAATTATTTCGCGCCCCATTTACCAAGGGCCTGTGCAAGTTCCGTATGCGTCTTCGCATACTCCTCAGCAGAAGCTCCGGCAAGGAACGCGTCCACTGCCTGGCGCATGGCACAGGCTCCGGCGCGGGTTCCGTCAGGATGGCCGTGAATGCCGCCGCCTGCCTGAAGAACAATATCTGTTCCAAGCGTCGCAAGCTCTGCATGAACTTTGCCGGGATGCAGACCGCCCGACGCCACCGGAAACACCGGCCGCACAAAGCCGAACCGCTCGGTCAGGGATTTGTTGTCGCTTAACACCTCTTCAACCGACCCGCCCATTTTGCCGGAGACAGTTCCTGTATGCAGCTGGTCACCACCGCAGATGCGGACAAGTTTTGCAATAGGCCGCATCGCAATCCCGTGATACGGATTGCGGGTAAATGCGCCGTGCATCGTCCGGTGAACATGAATGGGAACAGTGATTGCCGGATCGCGGGCAAGTGCCTGCACCGCGGAAAATCCTGCGGTCAAAACATCCACCATCAGCATGTTTGCGCCTGCCCGCACAGCGTTCACGCCAACCTCAACAATCCGGTCGCCGCCTGTCGTGACGTTGAGCGCATACAGAACTTTGCGTCCGGTCTCCTGCTCGGCATCGTTAAGCGCGTCCATAACCACCTCCAGCCGCTCCATTAAAGGGCAGAACTTCTGATCCGTCAGGGTCTCATCATCCTTGATCAGATCAACGCCGCCAATCGCCGCCTCATAGGCAACTTTTGCCGTGTCCGAAGGGCTCAGACCGACTTTTGGTTTAATAATTGTTCCCACATGCGGACGGCGGGAGGTTTCAGTGCCGACGATTTTTCTAACTCCGTCAATACCGTACTTCGGGCCGGTCTCAACAGCCGCAAGCTGCGCAGGGATGTCGATGTCAAGGAGACGGACCGCCTCAAGTTTTCCAAGACCGAACAGGTTTCCGGCGATCACGGAAAGATACTGCGGGATGTTTCCCGGCTCAAAGATCTCGTACGGGTAGCGGATTTTTGTAATGAACCCGCCGTCAGCAGGCGAGATCTCAAGAACCTCTCCGTCGTAGGCATGAACGTACGCAGTCTCGTCATTCACAGTGCAGAGGTCGGTCCATGTTCCCGTGGTCTGTTCTTCTGAGATGGCATGCGCGGCAAAGTCAGCAGTAACGCCGTTCTTTGGCCGGAAGTAGTAAGTGGCAATCAGATCATTCATGAAAGAAGCCTCATTTATCGAAACTCGGTGCCGGTTCTGGCGCCGAGAAACTGGTTCTGCAGTTCGTCAAGTCCCCAGCCGAGATACTCGCGCATGATGGTGTAGGCGAGATGCGGGGGAAGAGCGCCTGCTTCGGTGATTATCATATCAATGTAGTCTGCGGGAGTTACGTCAAAGACCGGATTTTTCACGCGGACGAACGGGAGCGTTGCTGCGATGTCATCGGGCAGGACTTCGTTCTGTGCCCGTTCCTCGATCTGGATAAGTTCGCCGAGAATGGTTCTTGGAGCAAACTTGTAGGTCTCGGCGGTCACGATGACGTTTTTGCGTGCTTCGTTTGCGCACAGGGCGATCTGTGAGGTTCCAATTTTGTTCACAACCGCTCCGTTGACAGTGATCGCGTCAGCGCCCACGATGACCAGGTCGATCTCTTTCATCATCGACCGGACTGCGGAGTCGACAAAGTAGGTGGTGGGAATTTCGTTGTCGTTGAGGGTTTTGATGGTGAGCCGTCCCTGATTCCAGGGCCGCACTTCGGTTGCGTAAACCTCGATGTCTTTTCCCTGCCGTTTTGCTTCAAGGATGCAGCCGAGGGCTGCTTTTGAGTTGCAGTGCGTCATGACGATACTGCCGTCAGGGATGTGGTTTGCTCCCATGGCGGCAATGCGGTCAAGAGCGGTCCTGGACGACCAGATGAATGCGTCTGCTTTTTCGCGGAGGATGCGACGTGCGGCTTCTTCGGTTCTGGCGGTGCGGACGTCGCGCATAACCATCTGGATGGCATTGGGAAGAGAGACGGCGGTCGGTCTTGTGCCGAGAAGTATGCTTGCGGCATGTTCCATCTCCCGGATGAATGCGGCAACATCTCCGGTTCGGGGAAGGGTTTCTGCATGGTCTCGCAGTGCGGCAACTGCTTCGCGGGCGATTTTTCCAGCGCCGCGGATCTGCATGGTTTGGATCTGCTCAGCTGTCTGGAGGAGTGTCATTAGCTAAAAGAAGGGAGGCTTACGATAAATAAGTGCGGGTGCGGGTATTTTCGGTGTGGTGACCGCGGGAATTTTGAAACGTGATTCGCATGTTTTTGGTCTATATAGAGAAAACGCGAATAGCACGAATAGCACGAATAAAAAATCGCCAATGGCGATTTTTCAAAGAAAAATATTGATAGTGCTTCTCTGAATGGAGAGAGAGAACAGTAGTAATTTCTTGAAAATAGCCATTGGCGATTTTTTATTCCGCGAAGCGGTGAGCAGGCCGAAACGACTCCTGAAAGGAGGAGTTAAACACGACGGAACGGCGTGTGAAAGGCATGCAATTCGCGCTATTCGTGCTATTCCGCGAAGCGGTGAGCAGGCCGAAGGCATGCGGTTCGCGTTTCGAAATTTCACTCCACCAAAACAAAGAAAGAATTATTGATCTTAGAAACAGAATAAGAATCAAGATGACAGTGGCAGCGGTTTTTGACAGCGCGGGAACACTCCTCAGAACAGTGCGGAGCGTACTCTCTGTTTCGGACCATCAGGTGCCGGATGCGTGCGTTGAGACAACAACCCTGACCTTTCAGGACCCGGACCGGATTTTAGTGCTTCTGAACCTGCACTCACGAGAGATCATGCAGGCTAACCCTGACGGACTGCTCTCTGAGTACCTCACCGAGACAAAAACCGGATTTGGCATCAGCTGCGGCAGACAGGTGATTGTTTCCGACGTTGTCGGGAGTATCCTCTATCAGGACACCGAAGCGAGAATTGCCGACATGCAGAAGGTCATCCGTGACTGCTGGATGACGGTCTCAAAACAGAGCGAGAGTTTCGCGCTCAATGCAGGGGCTATCGTAAATCTCCGCACCGAAAAAATCGAGTTCACCATTGCAGCCGCAGGATACCCGTTCCCCGGAGTCCGTGAGATGGTGGCGACTTTGCATGGAATGGGAGTTGCCGTCTTCATCGCATCAGGCGACCGAACCGCAAAATTAGAAATGATTGCTGATCAGATTGGCATTCCCAGAAACCGCGTGCATGGCGTTGCAACACCGGTCACCAAAGCACAGATTGTGCAAAATCTCAAAACCGAGTACAATGTGGTCGTCATGACCGGAGACGGAATCAATGACCTCTCTGCTATGAAGTCAGCAGATATCGCCGTCCTCACCGTCCAGCAGGAAGGAAAACGTCCGGAAATATTATACGAAACCGCTGATTATGTGATCGACAACATCTGCGACACGGTAAGAATTGTTAAAGGACTGGTCGACGGCTGCGAGATGGAATAAAACTACGCGGAGATTAAATTTCAAAACGCAAATCGCATGCTTTGGTTTTATGTAAAAAAACGCGAATGGCGCGAATAGCGCGAATCGCATGCCTTTCACACGCCGTTCCGTCGTGTTTAACTCCTCCTTTCAGGAGTCGTTTCGGCCTGCTCACCGCTTCGCGGAATAAAAAATCGCCAATGGCGATTTTTGAGAGAATACTAAGTTATTGTTTTAGATAAAAGCACCCAGAGATAGACAAATATTTTTTTTTGAAAAATCGCCATTGGCGATTTTTTATTCGCGGCATGTCGAAGGCATGCAATTCGCGCTATTCGCGTTTCACATTATACTTCCAAAAAAAATTACCGGTCCGAAACACCAAAACCCGTAATCACAAAATCCCAGAACTCGCCTTCCGGCCGTGACCGGTGCTTGGTTATCACCGCTCGTCGGAAGCCTTCTCGCTTCTCCACACGAACAATCGCTTTTGAGATATGGGCAAGGGCTGTTCCCCCAAGGCCGCTAAGCCTGTTTTTCTCCACATCCATAAACACCTGATTGGTGATAAGAGCAGGGACCGAGAAACGTTTCGCAAGCGCAAGCAGCACCATCATCTGATGGGAAAGCATCGACAGCGCCTCCTTGGTCTCCATCTGCTCCACACGATAGAGAGCAGTCGCCGAGTCCACCACTAAAAGATCCGCCTTTTTTGCACGCAGAAGCGACTCAGCACTCGCAATCATAGCACCCTGCTCGGCGAATGTTATCGGTTCAAGCACATAAATCCGTTTCAGAAGTTCAGGCGTATCCTCCCCTGCAATCTGCGAGAAACGGTCCACCGAAAATCCTTCGGAGTCCACATACACAACGCCGCCGCCCTGTCGCAGCACAGAAACTGCCGCAACCATGCAGAGAGTACTTTTACCGGAGCCCGCCTCTCCCACAAACTGGGTGATCATCTGCGGCTCAAGCCCGCCGCCAAGCAATCGGTCGAACCCTGCGACGCTCGTTGAGATCTTCTGAACTATTTTCTCTTCCATGCCTCCTCCTCAACAATCCGCTTCATATCCCGAACAGAAACCCCGACAGTGTCCGCAGCTTTTTGCACCTGATCAAACTCAGCCTTCTTTGAGTAGGCAGCGCCGTCCATAAACGCAGTCTTCACATCGATCGCAAACGTGTATCCATTTACGACCACGGTCTCAGAAGAGATCACGCGGTCTGCAACAAATCTGTGCACCATAGGCATACATCTGATGCCAAGGCTGCCGGTCTCGCGTGCAAGCAGCCGCGCCAACCGCTCAGAATCAACAGGCAAACAGATCACCCGCACAAGATAGCCGGGCCGTCCTTTTTTCATCACGATAGGAACAACACATGCATCGCGTGCGCCTGACTCGATCATCTGGGAAACAACGGACGCAAGCACCTCGCCGGAGAGGTCGTCCACATTTGTTTCCAGAACATCAACCTGCGGACCGAAGAAGGGAACCGCAGACTCCATCACCATCACCCGCAGAACATTCGGATGATCCGCAGGATCACGCGTCCCTGCTCCGCAGCCGATTGAAACAATTCGTCCGGTATGTTCTCTCGTCCCGCAGGTTGCAGAAAATTCCGCAAGAAGGGCTGCCCCTGTTGGTGTGCACAGTTCTCCGGAAAACTCACCTGTTGAGACGGTCAGGTCAGAATTTTTCAAAATCTCTGCGGTTGCTGGAGCCGGGACCGGCATGATGCCGTGGGCGCAGGTCACGGTTCCTGAGCCGACTGAAATTGGAAGAATATGTACTGCGTCAATATTGAGCGAAACAAAACCGGTGCATGCACCAATCACGTCCGCTATCGCGTCATCAGCCCCGACCTCATGAAAATGCAGATGATGCGTGCCGTGCACCTGCTCCTCGGCTGATGCGATTCGTGTGAAGACCCTTTTTGCAAGAATGACGGCCTCTGCCGGTGCGTCCGCAGTCTCCACACGGGCGAGCAACTCCTCAAGCGTCCGGTGTGCAGGTCCTGCATGTGTTTTCACATACACGGCAGGCATGCCACAGCGGACGACGTCGTCTACCGTCGGGTCCGCAACAACCGACCGCATCGCACAAATAACCGCTTCACGGTCAGCTCCAGCCGCAAGAAACGCTCCGGTAACCATATCGCCTGCAGCGCCAAACTTCGGATCAATTACCAACAAACGCATAGGAATAGTAACTAGTACTCTTGAGCAGGGAAAAGTAAAACCTGCCGGTCAGGGAATATACAGTCCTGCAATGCCACATCTCCGTTCATGAGCCGCCCACAGAAATACTAATTCAACGCCCGCTACAGAATATTATTAATCAATTCCGTGAGATGTACTACCAATGCCTGAAATATCACTGAAAGTGGACAGCGCGTATCCTGAGGATCAGGGCAGGGGTAAGGCGCGTATCGACCCGGATACCATGCAGGCACTGGGCATCTCCCCGGGCCAGCTGGTAATTATTGAAGGAAAAATCAAAACAGTTGCCAAAGCCTGGCGTGCCATGACCGCGGACTGGGGACTGGGAAAAATTCGCATCGACAAGTTCACGCGGACAAACGCCGGCGTAAGCCTTGGCGACCGCGTGATTGTGACCCCGGTCACAAACCAGATCAAAGCAGAACACATCGACCTCATCCCGCCGACAAACACTCCGCCGAATATCTCGGACGGCGACCCTGACGAAATTGGCGAGTCCATAATCAACTTCCCGATAACCGTCGGCGACATTCTCCCAATCATCTCCAATATACCCAATAAATATCTCGAGTACAAAATCTCGACCATAGAACCGGAAGGCGCCTGCATCATTGCCCCAGAGACCGAAATCGACTTTCTCTACAACGAAGAGCATGAAAAGTTTGAGGGCACCAAAAGCATCAGCTACGAAGACATCGGCGGCCTGAAAGGCGAACTCCGCCGTGTCCGCGAGATGATCGAACTGCCGATCCGCCATCCGGAACTCTTTGAAACGATGAGCATTGAACCGCCGAAAGGAGTTCTGCTCTACGGACCGCCGGGAACAGGAAAAACCCTGATTGCAAAAGCAGTTGCAAACGAGAGTCGTGCGCATTTCATCTCCATCGCGGGACCTGAGATCATCTCCAAGTATTACGGCGAGTCAGAACAACGGCTCAGGGAAGTCTTTGAAGAGGCCGAGACCAACGCGCCGTCGATCATCTTCATCGACGAGCTTGACTCAATTGCGCCGCGCAGAGAGGATGTTACCGGCGAAGTGGAGCGGCGTGTCGTCGCCCAGCTGCTCACCATGATGGACGGCATTGCTGACCGCGGACAAGTCGTCGTGGTTGGCGCAACGAACAGGCCGGACGCAATCGATCCGGCTCTGCGCAGACCGGGGAGGTTCGACCGCGAGATTGAGATCGGTGTTCCGTCGGAAGCCGACAGGCTCGAAATTCTCCAGATTCATACGCGCGGTATGCCCTTTGAGGGTGCGGCGAAGATCAAGGAACTTAAGCAGAAGGGTCATGAAAAAAAGATCGAAGCAGCCGAGGAGGAGTACAAGAAAAACCGTGAGCGGCTTCTTGCCCAGCTTGCCCAACTCTCCAGAGGGTTTGTCGGTGCGGATCTTGCCTCGCTCGCGCGGGAGGCTGCGATCAGATCCCTGCGCCGTCAGATGAATGTGATTGATCTTGATCTTGAACGCATTCCTGACGAGGTGCTCAGAAAACTTGAGGTGACTGCAAAGGATTTCGCCGAGGCGTCACGTGAAATTACGCCGTCGGCGATGCGGGAGATATCCATTGAGGCGGTCGCCACACACTGGACTGATGTGGGCGGATGTGCGGGCGCTCTTACTGAGGTGCGTGAGGCGGTTGAGTATCCGTTCACCCGCAAAGATTCGTTTGCGCAGCTTGGTATCAGGCCGCCGAAAGGAGTTCTGCTCTACGGACCACCGGGAACAGGAAAGACACTGATTGCGCGTGCGGTCGCAAACGAGAGCGGGGCTAACTTCATTGCGATCAAGGGTCCGCAGTTACTTTCAAAATGGGTCGGTGAGTCAGAACGTGCGGTGCGGGAGATCTTCCGCAAGGCACGTCAGGTTGCTCCATCGATCATCTTCTTTGATGAGATCGATTCGCTCACTCCTGCACGGGGAGCGGACGGCGAGGGCAGCAAGGTTTCAGAAAATGTGCTCAACCAGATTCTGACCGAGATGGATGGTATTGAACCGCTGAATGACGTGGTCGTTCTGGCGGCGTCCAACCGCCCTGACATCATCGATCCTGCGCTGTTGCGTTCCGGACGTTTCGACCGGCTGGTCTACATCACCGAGCCGAAGCTTGCCGACCGCGAGGCGATTCTTGCGGTTCACATGCGGAGCATGCCGTTGGAAAAGTCAATGCTGGATGAGGCAGCGGAGGTGCTTGCAGGATGCAGCGAGGATGCAGTGATTGCTCTTGCAGAGAAGTTTGCCGGAAAGACGCTTACACTCAAACAGATCAAGACGTTTGCAAAGAAGATTGAAAAGTCTCCGGAAGGACTCTCTGCTCCACAGCTGAGACGTCTGATTACAGATGCTGCTGCTGAAAAGCAGATTGTGCTGGAAGACCCCGAACGCTCCGCATTTATTGCAAAGATTGCCGCAGACACGGAAGGATATGTGGGATCAGATCTGGAAAGTCTCTGCCGTGAGGCGGCAATGCACTCCCTGCGCCGCAATGCGGTGTTTGTGTCCGAGAGAGATTTCGCGGATGCGAAGCTGCGGATTCACCCGACTATGAACGAACGGGTCCGTGAGTATTATGAGGGCATTCGTCTGCGGTTTAAGGGCGGGCTGCCGAAACAGGTGCAAAATCTGGTGGAATACCAGTAACTCTTTTTTTTGAAACGCGAATGGCGCGAATAAAAAATCGCCATTGGCGATTTTCTTATTCGCGTTATTCCACGAAGCGGTGAGCAGGCCGAAGGCATGCGATTCGCGTTTCAGAATCTCATCATGCCAGCCCATTACAAACAGTTTCTAGTATTTTCAGCAACCATTACTACTATCATGTACTTCCACGCCCTGATTCCCTACAAACCGGTCAATCCCAAGACCCGCCTCTCCTCTGTTATGACACAGGAAGAACGCGAAGAGTTTGCAGAGGTAATGCTTGGCGACGTCATCTCCGCTGTGCGAAAAACCGGCTGCACGGCAACACTGCTCTGTACATCCCCGTACACCTGCAAAGAAGCGCTCGTTGCCATCCGCAAAGAAGGACTCAACGAAGCAATCAACTGGGCACTGCCGCAGTTTCACTGTCCGGCACTCATCATCATGTCCGACCTCCCCATGGTCACCCCCGGAAGCCTGCAGCGGGTACTCTCAACCAAAGCAGACATGGCAATTGTTCCCGGGCTCGGCGGCGGAACAAATGTCATCTTTGTCAAACGTCCCGAACCCTTCCGCGTGGAATATTATGGATTCTCGTTCCGCAGACACCTCCAGATTGCCGAAGAACTCGGCCTCACGGTTGAGATCATCGACTCCATGCGCATGTCAACCGACGTGGACGAGCCCTCAGATCTCGTAGAGCTGATGATTCACGGCCACGGCAATGCACGCGAGTGGCTCTATGAACACGGTTTTACCCTCTCGGTGGAGAACGGCCGCGTGGGTGTTGTACGTAACGGTGAAAAAATTGTCTGATGCAGCTGACCTGATCACCCAGGCAGAAGATCTCGCTCTTGCCGGAAAACTTGACGAAGCACTTCGGGCATATGATGCGGCAATTGCTGCAGACTGCACAGACCCTCTTGCCTGGGTTGGCAAAGCCTCGGTTCTGAAAGCAAAAGGCATGTACACCGAGTCTGCGGAGTGTTTCATCGCCGCACGTGCAGGAATTTCTTCAGAAAACTTTGTAGGAGAAGACGCGGAAAAAATGGCAGCCTTTGTTTCCATGCTGCATGTTTTACAGGCGGAAGCGCTTCTGTATGCGGAAAAACCAAACGAAGCACTTGTAGTGCTGGACGAGGCTGACCAGCTCAGGCCGCCGGACGCGGCATCGCTCGTCGTCAGAGGGCAGGCGTTTGTGCAGAAGAAAGCGTATGAGGATGCAGGAAACTGTTTTTACCGCGCTGAAGAGTGGTGTAATGCGAACGAAGACTCAATGCTCACGCAGGTCTGGTTCTGCAAAGTCAATCTTGCAAAAGAGAGCGGCGGCATTCTTGCCCCGCCTTACGCAGCAGAGATGTATGAAAAACGGCGCGGGTTCAAACAGCCGAAAGGAGATTTCACAGAATTGCTTGAGCGTGCAAACAATCTCAGAACTGCAGGCCTGATGTATGATGCCTTGCGCTACTATGATGCGGCCATCGAAGCTGACCCCTCACAGGCTGCGTCCACTCTGTTCATGAAAGGCGTGGTGTTTGAACAGCTGCGGCGGTCGGCAGAGGCGCTTGACTGTTACAGCGAAGCGCTCAAAAATAATCCCGAGCCAGGGGACGAGTTCCGCATCCGCACCCGCTGGGCAGCTCTGAGAGCGGCACGGGAAAACAGTTTCTAACAATTTTAGTTGGCATCAACCACAGGGAAAAGAACTACTGTTCAGTACAAAACCCTTATGCCGTTTTTTCACCCATATATATGGAATACTATGGACGCAACTGCTACTGACTCCGGACTGCTACAGCTCACAGAGATTGTGCTGACAGCAGAAGTGGTGAACGGAAACTCCGCACTCGGCGTAAATGATCTTCCAGTTTCTCTGCGTCCCCTCTTCTGTCCAGACGCCCCCGGCGTCATCGCCCGGCCGGTCGCCATAAAAGAAGGACAGCTTAAAACATACTTCCCTGCCCTTGCTGCCCGCAGTCTGATTGCGAACGGAAAAAACTCCTACCTTGTGGTGAACGACCTCGGCCAGTTTGCGGTAACAACCTTCGCACCGGCAATGAAATGGTACCTCCGCAACGCAGGTGCTGAGGCGGTCATGAAAAATCCGGCTCTCGCCCTCTCGTTTGAAACATCAGGAGAATCGGGACTCTCCTACAAAACTGCACGGGAGAACATTCCTCTCTTTGAGGACACCGTTGCATCCCTCTCCGGAAAAATTGGTGCGCTCACCGCAAAATCCGAGTCGTTCCGGGAAGCCGCCGACCTTGTGGTCGCCTATGCCCCCGAAGAGATTGAGTTCTCCTTAGAAGATCTGGTCTGCACTTCTGATCAGATGGCGATCGTTCGGAAAGTGCAGATCTCTCTTGAGAATCAGGAGTTCCTGCGCAGACACAGAATCTACGAACTGGGAAGAATTCTTCTGGTCGGTCCGCCCGGAACCGGTAAGACCTCGTTTGCCCTTGCCCTCTCGCGCTCAGTGCACATGCCGGTCCTTGAAGTCAGGCTTTCCATGCTGACCTCGCAGTATCTTGGAGAGACCTCAAAGAACATCGACAGAATCTTCGACCTTGCCAAAAAAATTGCGCCCTGCATTCTCTTCATCGATGAGTTCGACTACATCGCCAAGACCCGTATTTCTGACGACAACGGTACCATGAAGCGTGCAGTAAACACACTTCTCAAAAGTATTGACCACATCAATCTGATCAAGGATCAGGTTCTCCTGATTGGTGCGACAAATCATGCCGGCATGCTGGATGATGCGGCATGGCGGAGGTTTGACGAAGTCGTCACCTTCACACTGCCGGATGTATCCATGCGCGAGGCAATTCTTCGGCATGTGGCAACCGACATCCCCTGCACGATGGACTTTGCCACCATCGCTGAACAGACTGAAGGATTCTCCGGAGCAGATCTTCGGATGATGCTGACCGAGGCAATTGTGTCAGCGCTTCTTGCCGGCAGAAAGGAGATCAATGAAACTGATGTCAATGCAGGTATGGAACTGGTGAACCGCAGAAATATTGCCAGAGCAGGCTGTACCTAAAGATCATGCGGGTCACTGTTCTTGGTACTGGGGATGTTGTCGGAACGCCCAAGGTCGGGTGCAGCTGCCCGGTCTGCACGGAGGCACGGGAGACCGGAAAGCAGCGGCTGCGAACCTCAATTCTTGTGGAACATGCAGGGAAACATCTGCTGATTGATACCGGACCAGATATGCGTGCCCAGCTTCTTGCGGCAGGTTCACCAATCATTGACGCGGTAATCTGGACGCACGGGCACTATGATCACTTCATGGGATTCGGAGACTTCTACCGCGTGCAGCGCGAGCCTATCACGGTTTACGGTGCACCCGAAGTGCTTGACTACTGTGGAGGAATCTTTTCGTTCATGCGGCATAACGAAGTTCCAATGACCGCATACGAGGCAGTCGACATCTGCGGAATGCAGGTGACGCTTTTTCCGGTAATGCATGATGCTCCAACTTACGGCGTGCGGATTGAGGCTGACGGCGCTGTGTTTGTCTACTCCTGTGACACAACTGCAGATCTTTCGGAGCAGACGCTTGACGTGATGAAAGGCGCTGATCTTTTGCTGCTGGATGGAATTTTTCCACCCGAGGTCCACATCTCCAAACACATGAACATCAAAGATGCAGAGCAGCTTGCAGCACAGCTCAATCCCAAAGAGTTCTGGTGCGTCCACATGAGCCACAAGATCTGGTGGAGTTATGAGCACGGCGCACGCGATATGCAGAGCTGGGTTTTGGGGACATAATTTTTTTTTAATTTATTTGTTTGTCAACCGATGTTCTTCGCAGGTTAGCCCACGGAAAAACGGAACACACGGAATTCCACAGAATATTTCAACATCACGGAGCAGACGTGAACATCACGGAATTCGAAAATAATTCATTTCTGTGATGTTCTCGTCTGCTCCGTGATCTTTTTTCAGTGAGACTCCGCGTGTTCTGCTTTTCCGTGGGAGACGTATGAATAAGGATGCAAAACAGTCACGGTCGAAACTTACTACATCTTTCGCGTCCCAACACATACGTACAGGATGAAAAAGGACATCTATTTTCGGATAGAGCCGCGGGTACAGAACGGCGTCGTAAAATATTATCTTCTTCGTGAAGTAAACAGCGACTCACGAAAGTTCCGGGCATCAAAACTTATCAAAACAGGAATCATGCCAACTGATGCAGAGATCTCACGAACAATTCTGCTGCACGGGTTTGAACTGGAGATGAAATGTTGTGAAAAAGTGGCGTCATACCGGGTGGAGAACTTCAAATATGAACATGCAGTGGATGGAAAAGCGTACTTCCTGCTGGAAAAATATCGGTATCTGGATCTGCGGTATCATGACTACCTCACTGCCGAGGAGATCAAAGACCACATAAACGATCACGAGTACCACTACATTCACGAATCCGCAAAAACCAACGGCAACACCTTCACCTTCTCCGAAGTCGCCACAATGCTTGAGACCGGAAGGGTTCCGAACGGCAAATTTCTCCGTGACGTCAACGAAATTCAGAATCTTCACACCTGCAGCGTGATGCGCAACGCAAACCCGCGCAAGGTAACGCCCTCCTTCATTCAGCGGCTGAGAAACACCATTGTTGCCAACATTCATGAACCGGAAAAACTCACCCGTGAAAATGAGATTGCGGTGCAGAAGCAGCTTACCAAATGTTACAAAAGAATCGCAGACGGTTATCATCCGGCGGAACAGGTTTTTCTCTGGCACCGCGAGTTTCGCATACTCAAACCCTTCAGAATTGGGACCAGACGGGTTGCCAGAGAAGTGGTGCACTACATGATACTGCCGTTCGGCTATCCGCTCGCATTCCAGTCAAGCATGCAAACAATCGGTGAAGACGGACGTGTTTATGAACGCGACTTCGACAAAATCATACCCGAACTTTTCGAGAAATATATTGGAAACCGAATCCCGGAGCTGGAAGCAGAGCTTCGCAGAAGAATAAATGAGAAGTGGGACATTCAGAGAAACAAACTTCAGAAACAGCTGGATATCTACCTGCCCTCAGACACCTGATTTTTTTTCAAACCACGATGATACATATTTATAACATATTGTGAGAAATATATCACATACAACTATGATAAACAAATTAAGTCTCATGGGCCTGATAGGATTTCTTGGACTCCTCTCTGTCCCGACCAGCGAAATAAGCTACTGTGCATTTTTCGCATTCTTCGTATTCTTCGGTTACATCCGCGTTGTTCCTGACGAGCTGTTCGTAACTTATGTTAGAAAAGCAGCATCAACTGCATTTTTTATCTGGGTAGTATTCTTTTGCATTATCTATGCTGCAGCTGTCCTGATGGGAAACATAGAACTCTTCGCGATTGGATTTCCGCTGACCTTTGCTGCAAGCATGTTCGCATTTATCGGTATGCTCATCATCCATGAATTTCTGGAACAGCGGGGAGTGGAGAGTAGTGCTTAAAACAAAAATCCGCGAGTATCGTTTGCGAAAAAATATCACACAAGAAGAGCTGGCAACACTTGTCGGCGTACGGCGGGAAACCATTGGCCACTTAGAAAACGGCAGATACAACCCGTCACTGAAACTCGGGTTTGACATTGCAAAAGTTCTGGAGGTTTCGGTTGAAGAACTCTTCGAGTTCACCGACGACTAATTTTTTCTCGTCTTCATCAACACAAGATGCAGGGTTACGAGAACTCCGACCAGACACAGGATCACAATAACAAACAGCTTTTGCACAACAATCATCGAGATGCAGAGCATGGCCCACAAAAAAACGAGTGCCGTAATTTTCTGACGAAGCGGCACTCCGGATTTGTTGCGGTGGTGCTCAATATAAGGGCCGAAGTACCGATTTTTTTCAAGCCATGCAGCGATCTCGGGAGAGCTTAAAGAGAAGCATGCTGCGGCAAGAATTACAAACGGCGTGGTCGGAAGAACAGGAACCACAATACCCACCGCCCCGATTACGAGGAGGATAATTCCTGCAAGCTTGAGACACTGATGCTTGAACGTCATCTCAGCACTTCACGGTATCTCTGGCGAGTTTGGACGCGACGAGAGCAATGATGGAGACCGCAAAACCTGCGATGCAGGCAACTGCAACGCCTGTTGAGGTGTAAACCTCCGCGCTTCCTGATCCGGCAGAGGCCGCAACCGAAAAGAGCGCGACACCCAGCACACAACCAACGTTCATCACCGTAAAGATCAGACCGCCTGACGAGCCCTGCAACTGAATCGGGCTGTGAACCGTTATTCTCTGAATGCTCGGGCCTTCATTCAGACCCATGCCGAGACCAACCAGCGCAAGTCCGGCAAAGATCAGCAAAATATTTGAGAGGAGAACTCCTCCGCCTAAGATTGCCATGCCTGCGGCAAGCAGAATGGTTGCTGCATTGCAAAGGATCATGCAGCCGAAACGGCGAACAAGTGCTCCGGCAGGAATTCCCACAATTGCCATAGCAACAGGTGGCAGAAGCATGACGGCCCCCGCAACTGCTGTTGGAAGAAGATACTGTTCGGTTAACAGAAACGGCATGACATAGATTACGCCAAGATATACGAGCGTGACACAAAGTGTTGATATTGCAGCCCACATCACGGTCCGGTTCAGTAGAAGACGGGCTGAGAGAATGGGGTCGGGATGACGCAGTTCGCGGCGCAGGAACAGATAGCCGAATACTGGCGAAAGCAGAAGGAGGAGAACAACAAACGGACTCCAGCCTTCGGACACGCCAAGCTCAAGACCCGCGAGCAGGGCAACAAGAGTCACCGCAAGGTACACAGCGCCAAGCGAGTCAAAGGGTTTTGAGCGTGTTGGAAGATCAGCAGGGTCAGGCTTTGGGATTAAGAAGAGAGCAACAAGGACGCCGACAACTCCCACAGGAATGTTGATGAAAAATATCCAGTGCCAGCTGATGAACTGGGTCAGAACTCCTCCGATACCAGGGCCAAGCGCTAAGGCTGCGCCGCCAGCGGTTGCTATTACCCCCATCCCGATCGGCTGCATCGCCTTTGGCAGATGCAGGGTGATAAGCATGGTCGCTGTTGCAACCATCATGGCAGCGGCAACTCCCTGAAGTATCCGGAACAGAATCAGCGACGGAATGTCGCCTGAAATTCCGCACAAAAAGGATGCCACCGTAAACAAAACAAATCCCAGCGTGAAAATAACACGCTGAAGACCTGTCCGGTCGGCAAGTTTTCCAAACAGCAGAAGTGTACTTCCAAGCGCCAGAAGGTACGAGGTCATCACCCATGAGGAAAGTGACGAGCCGGAGCCGAAGCTCTCAGAGATTGAAGGAAGGGCAATTGACACAATGCTCGTGTCAAGATAATCCATAAAGACAGCCGCGGCTGCCAGAATCATGAGAAGTTTTTGGTGGAAGGGACGCTCAATCAGCATGAGAGATCACTCGTACACAATGGTGCCGGAATGAATGAGAGGTGGTATTATATTGGTGCCATTCTGCGTTGTTCACGAAAAATCAGCCGTAAACTGAACAGTCGCCAAACCGCAAAATATCCTTATATGCGTAGAGCATGATACCATATTAATCTAAGGCAACGGGACATGTTGCTTTGAAAAAAGAACGGAAAAATGAATTTTCCAGATATTTTCATACCAGAAAGAGGGTAAGTCCGAGAAGCACAATTACCTGAACCGCCCAGATGACGGAAGCAAGCGGCAGCAGGGTTTTGCCGACCGATAGCGTCTGGCGAAGGTTCATTGAAAGGCCGACACCTGCCATGGCGATGGTGAGAACGGTCACGGAGATATTCACCAGACCAGCCTGAACTGCATGTCCGAACGTCGGGGATGCCATGATAAGAGCGGTCATGCCGACTGCCATAACCACGAACAGAATCAGAAATCCCTGCACCTTTGCCTTCACCCGCTCGGCAGGACAGGTTGCATGCAGTGTTTCCTGTCGTCTGCACCACAGCCAGCCAAATGCGGAGGCGACCACGACCAGCATGGCAACACGAATCATTTTGTAAGCAAGGGCAAGGGCTGAGACATCCTCACCACCGGATACGGCAGTATAGAGATCAGCTGCCGGAATCACGTTGCCGATCTCATGCAGTGTTCCCCCGATAAACACCTCGGCCTGAGCGTCCGTCATTCCAACACCAAACGCTACTGCCGGAATGAGAAACACACCGACGATGCCAAGAAGACTGATCACACCCACCACCGCATGAACATACTTCTGGTCCGCGTGAATAACCGGTGCCACAGAAAGTGTTGCCGAAACTCCGCAGATGCTGTTGCCGGTTCCCGTAAGCGCAGATGTCTCCCAGCTCTGACCAAATCGTTTGCCAAGAATCATGGTGAGAATAATTGTCAGCGCGAGGACAACGAGAATAATTACAAGACCGTTCACTGATGCTGTCATCAAAACATCAGCAGTAACCCGCGCACCCATCAGGATGATTGCAATGCGCAGGAGATACTTTCCTGCATACGATCCGCCTGCGTCGAATAATTTGTAGTTGATGAAGAGACATATCACCAGAGCCAAAACGATCGGACCGATTTTTGCAAGAAAGGAGAAGATAGGATTGTCGATGAAGAGATCCTGTGGAAGAACGGCAAAGCCTCCATCCCAAAGGGTTCCCCGCGTGAGAAGAAACGAGAGAACAGTTACCACAAGGCAGACGAGGAGACCGGGAAGTATTTTCCGGTCGATCGACCTGAAGTAGTCGAGAAAATCCTCGCGATACGTTGTCATAAATAACAGTACGTAGACAATTCCCAAAAAAGATACTGATCGAGATCCTCCTCACAAACAGCAGAAAATTTTGCTTCGCAAAAGGCAGTAGCACATATTCAATATGCCAAACACCTAATACTCTACACACATTCTCGGAATGGAGATACACATCAATGACAGATACACCATCAGCCGGAGGAAAGGGCACCGTAGTACTCGCCTTTTCCGGAGGACTTGATACCTCCGTCTGCGTCCCGATCCTGAAAAACATGTACGGCTACGACAGAATTGTCACCGTTGCCGTAGATGTCGGGCAGCCCGCAGCTGAAGTCAAGATGGCAGATGACAAAGGAAAACTCATCGCCGACAAGCATTACACCATCGATGCAAAGGATGCATTCGTCAAAAACCATGTTTTCCCGGCAATCAGGGCAAACGCTCTCTATGAAGGATACCCGATGGGAACCTCACTTGCACGTCCGCTGATTGCAGAAGAGATCGTCAAGATCGCCAAGAAAGAAGGAGCAACTGCAATCGGTCATGGATGTACCGGCAAAGGAAACGACCAGCTGCGGTTCGACTTCATTTTCCGCATGCACGGCTTTGACATCGTTGCCCCCATGCGCGAACACAACATGACCCGTGAGTGGGAGATCGATTACGCCGAACAGCACGGCATCCCAATCCCGGTCAAGAAATCCACACCATGGAGTGTTGATGAAAACATCTGGTCCCGCAGTATCGAAGGCGGCAGACTCGAAGAGACCGACTACCACCCGCCGGAAGAGATCTACCACTGGACAACATCTCCTGAAGCTGCACCAAACACTCCTGAGATCGTTTCGATTACGTTTGAAAACGGTGTGCCTGTTGCACTGAACGGTAAGAAGATGAACGGCGTCGACCTGATCGTTGAGCTGAACAAGATTGCAGGAAAGCATGGCGTCGGCAGAAACGATATGGTTGAGGATCGTGTTCTCGGACTCAAAGCCCGTGAGAACTACGAGCATCCGGCAGCAACTGTGCTGATTGCAGCACACGCAGATCTTGAGAAACTCACCCTTTCCCGCTTTGAGCTTAAGTTCAAGCACATCGTTGACGATCAGTGGGCAGAGCTCGCCTACATGGGCCTTGTCCACGAGCCGCTCTACCATGATCTCAACGCGTTCATCAACGAGACTCAGAAGCGTGTTTCGGGGACCGTTGACGTTCAGCTGTTCAAGGGCGGTCTTCACATTCTCGGCAGAAAATCCGAAAACGCCATCTACTCGCAGGACATGGTCTCCTTTGACACGACAACCATCGACCAGCGCGATGCGATCGGCTTTTCCAAATACTTTGGACTGCAGGGCAGAATGGTCTGGCAGCTCCAGAACAAATAATATTTTTTTCAATTGATGTTACGCGATGGCGAATATTTCAAAAACGCGAATTTCGCGAATAAAAAATAATCCTCTGCATCTCTAAATGGATAGATATGTCCAAAAAATAATTTTGATAACTCCTTAAAAATCACCATTGGCGATTTTTTTATTCCGCGAAGCGGTGAGCAGACCGAAGGCATGCAATTCGCGCTATTCGTGCGATTCGCGTTTCGAAATTTCATTATGTCCACTCATCGCCGCCTCAGAGCGGATATACTGATTACGCACCACAGCCTACTATTGTAGCAAGAATGGTATTTTCCAAAGATGATGTCTGTGTGCTGATCCCAACACTCAACGAAAAGGCAACAGTAGGTCTGGTTATCGAGGAACTGCAGTCGCTCGGATACCATAATATACTTGTCGTGGACGGCCACAGCACGGACGGAACACCAGATATTGCAAGAGATCTTGGCGCGACCGTCATGACCCAGCAGGGCAAAGGCAAAGGCGCTGCAATGATTGAAGCATTCTCCGTCATCACCAAGCCCTATATTCTGATGCTGGACGGGGATGGAACCAACCCGCCCGAGTATGCGGACGCGATGATTGAGCCGCTCGCAAGCGGGCGTGCAGATCATGTGATCGGCAACAGACTCAACGAGTACGAGCGCGGAGCACTCACAAGGCTGAACCTCTGGGGAAACAAACTGATGAACACCCTGTTCAAGTGGGCGCACGGCGTTTACATGACCGATATCCTCTCAGGCTACCGGGCATTCACGCTTGACTCCCTGAAGCAGATGAACCTCAAAGAGGCAGGATTTGAGATCGAGACCGAGATAAGCTCAGCCGTAATTCATCGGGGACTGAAGTTTGAGGTGGTGCCGACATTTTACAAGAAGCGTCCCGGCTCTCCGACAAAACTGCATCCGGTCCGCGACGGATACAAAATTCTGCGTGCCATCAACAAGTACGGCAAGATGAACAATCCTCTCTTCCACTTCAGCGTGATAGGTGTTGTAATGGGCATCGCAGGATTTTGTCTCGGGTTGTATGTGCTCTTTGAGTGGCTGGCAGGAATCGAGCATCTTTTCATGGGCATTCTCACCATGCTTCTGATCATCGCCGGTATTCTCACGTTCATGATCGGTTTCATCAGTGATATGATTCTCGGCTATCACCGTGAGGTGATGCAGGAGATGCGAAAACTCCGCATCCAGATAAACGAGCTTGAGAAGAAGAACTGAACTTTTTTGTTTGAGGTAAATCCTCACATTCAAATTTTTGCAGGTCAATGTATTACCACAATGACCACGCCCAGGATCGAAAAAGTGCTTCATGCCTCCATTGATAATCTGTATGCAGGCAGCGAGGATTTTCTGCGAGAGATTGAAACAGGCCTCAACACCACACGCATCCCGTCACCCAAGGTCGGGTATCAGGGCGTTGCCGGATCATTTGGTGAGCAGGCGGCACTGGAGTGCTTTGGTTCCTCGGCAATTTCAATTCAGAACTACAAAGAGTTTGATGATGTGCTTGCTGCACTCGAAAAGAATGAGATTGAGTACGGTGTTTTGCCGATCGAAAACTCAACCGCTGGAGATGTTTTAGAGGTCGCAGACATCATCACTACGCGCAATCTCTACATCGTCGGAGAACACATCATTCGGGTCCGTCACAATCTTCTCGGAATTCCGGGGTCGTCCACCGAAAACATTCGGGAGGTCTACTCGCACACGCAGGCGATAAGCCAGTGCCGGGAGTTTCTCCGCACACATCCAGGGATGATTGCATACCCGTATGCAAACACTGCGTTCGCCGCAAAGTACGTTGCAGAAGCAGATGATCCGAAGAAGGCATCCATCAGTAGCCTGCGTGCCGCAGAACTCTACGGGCTTGCAGTCCTGAAAAAAAATATTCAGACGGCTAAAAATAACTACACGCGCTTTGTGATCCTCTCGCGGCACATGGAAATCTCTGAGAAATGCGACAAAATCAGTCTTGTATTCTCCACAACCCACACGAGCGGTGCGCTGTACAGTGTGCTCTCCCACTTTGCCTACAACGGCCTGAACCTCCTCAAGATTCAGTCGCGGCCAAAACCAGGGACCCCTTGGGAGTACGTCTTCTTTTTGGATCTTGCAGGAAATCTCGAGCAGGCAAATGTACTGATTGCACTTGGGAAGGTACGGGAGCAGAGCAGCTGGTTCAAGCTGCTTGGGAATTATCCTCAGTTCCCAATGGAATAAAAAAATAAAAAAATATTTTTTTTTAGAAAAAATATCAACGGTGATGAACATTTTAAAACGTGAATACCGCAAATAAAAAATCGCCATTGGCGATTTTTTTTTATTTGCGCTATTCCGCGAAGCGGTGAGCAGGCCGAAGGCATGCGATTCGTGCTATTCGCGTTTCGAAATATGCACCACCACGTAATATTTAGAACAAGATCTCGCCGACGAACACCGTCTCGGCAGGTCCAGTCATCATCGCCTGATCGCCCACAGCAATCTCCAGTGGTCCGCCGACAGTTTCCACATGGATAACTTCGCCAGAGACCTTGCCGGTTTTCTCCGCAAGAAGTGCGGACGCAGTAGAACCGGTTCCGCAGGAAAGTGTCTCGCCCTCCACACCACGTTCAAAAGTTCGAATCGTAATCGAAGAAGATCCAATGACCTGCACAAAGTTCACATTGGTTCCCTTCGGGAAGAGTGCATGATGCCGAATCTTTGGCGCGACCACTTCAAGATCGACGGCCTCCACATCATCCACAAAGATAACCGCGTGGGGGACGCCCGTGTTTACCGCATACACTTTCATGCCGTCAATGTCAGCAGCAACATCACCAGGACCTGCCGCAGGAATTGAAGCCGCATCATATTTTGGCACGCCCATATCTATTGTTGCAGAAAAACAGCCCTCGCAGTCATAACCTGCCCGAACCGTCAGAACGCCGGCAAGAGTTTCCACAGAAAAGGACTTGGTCTTTGCATAGTTCTCGTCAAACGCATACTTTGCAAGGCAGCGGATACCATTGCCGCACATCTCAGCCTCGCTTGCATCCGGCTGGAACAGACGCATCCGCACATCCGCATTATCTGATGCAGAGATAAACAGCACGCCGTCAGCACCGATTCCAAACCGGCGATCGCAGTAGCTCACCGCAAACTGCGCCTTCATATCATCCGGAATTACGGTTCCCTTCATCTCATCGATCAGGATGAAATCATTTCCGTTTCCGTGAAGTTTGGTAAACGCGATCGTCATTGTAGTAGAGTATTTGACGTGCTCCAACTTAAGACCGCACATCCGCGAGCGGGACAGCTATCCTTTCCGCAAGCCATGCCGCACCCTCCGGAGTTTTGAACAGAGGCAAATCCTCATCAATGGTTATCGTGCGGCGCAGAACACGCACCGTCTCCTTCGTCATCGGATTGTATCCGTCTCGTTCAACAAGAGTCCGGTAGACAGCAGTCCCGCGCCGCTGCCAGGCCGGTGTCTCGGAGAGATTTACCCCGAACGAGAATGCCAGCTCATGCAGCTCGGATGCTTTCATGCCATCCAGTTTCCGCTGCGCGACGGTGGCCGACAGGCCTGTGTCGGTCAGCAGTTTGTGAGCATAACCGTTCATATGATTGCGCCATGCCTCGGCCTGACGCCATGCAAGATACTTCGGGAGCTGGAACTCTGCGAGCGGCACGATTCGGCAGTCAAACGAGAGCGGAGAATCTGCACCTGCATGCAGAGTAAACGCTGACGAAGCAAAACCTGCGGCAACCGAGACAAGTTTTTCCACCCGGCAGTCAAACACAGGCGTTGCAATATAGAGGCTGATCTCATCGGAAAACGTGTAGGCAAAAGAGGGCGCAAGACCGCTGTCGCTGAGAAGCGACGCTGTGGTCTGTGCCATGGCTTTGAAAAACTGGGGATCATAGGGTTTTTCAAAACCCTGATCACGGGAAAAGTGGTGAAAGGATCTTCCGTCCAGCCGCAAAACAAACGGCACCGTTGTGATGAGGCCGGAATAAATCTCGTGATCCTTCATTGCAAAACTTACTCTCCAAACAGCGGCTCAGCCACCTTGAAGGCTCCAGGGATATGGCGCACGAGAATAATATCTCCGACCTCTTTTACAATCCGGTAGGGAATGATGATGCCCTGATAATTTTTAATGTCAAGCACGGTCTGGTTCACATTGGTCAGTGCGAGGCCGCTGATTTTTTTATTGGTAACATCCAGCACAACGTCCTCAACTTTGCCGAGGAAGATTGCTTTGTCGGAGTAGACATTCATACCAAAGAGATCCGAGATCTGCCACTTCATACTTTTGAAACATATACTCGCGCAGGCATAAGTAATTTTTCATGTTAACGTATGGACCGGAGGGATACGTTGAAAATCTCTGAACCACATATACTTGTGAAAGTATGCAATCCGTCCGAGTCCGACATTATACCTCAGCAGACTATCCAAGGGTCTGCGAGCTGGACGCACCTTTGTTTGCAGGGATGGGCGGACCGATTTTGTTCCGGCATATCGAAGAACTCTTTCCTTCGCTCTTCTTTGTCGCGGAAAATGAGTCCGATGAAATCATCGGATATATTCTTGGAGGAGTGCACCTCGACAACGAGAGGATCGGCAAACTGATCCGGATCGGTGTTGTGCCAAACTACCAGAGAAAAGAGTGCGGTACGATGCTTTCAGACGCGCTGTTTAGAGAGCTCAGAAACCATGGCGTGAAGCAGGTGCATCTGACGGTTGCAGAGACAAATATGCCGGCGATCACCTTTTATCTGAAACTCGGGTTTGTGCAAAAGGAGAGGATTGCAAGCTACTTCTATCCTGATGTTCCAAGGCTCGCACTCTGGAAGGATCTGTAGTTACACAAACTTCATCAGTTTTAGCAGGGGATCGAGTTCACTGTTCTGAACAGCTGCCGCAAAAGCTGCTGCATCCTGATAGGGAACCCCGGCGGTAATTTTTGCCGCAGATTTTTTGGAGATGCCGGGCAGCCACTTGAGCGCGGCAGCACTGAGAGAGTTGATCTCAATTGGTACCGGCAGCGCGGTCACCGACCGCTGACCGTACGATACCACGGCAAGGTCAAGCACGGTTCCTGCCGGCAACTGTAAAGGAGCGCCGCAGAGAATCGGATACGTTCCCATCTGTCTGCCAAAGGATGTAGTTCCCGACACTTCGATGATAACATCCGAAAGGATGGTGCCCACAGGAAACACCCGCGCAAGCATGGGAACGTCGAATGATTCGCGGACGGTGTCTTTGAACCTGTGGAAAAGTTTGTCATGTTTGCCGAGGGTGTTGTCGGTGTATGCCCGCGTTCCTTCAAACGGCATCAGCTGACGGATGTTCACGCGGCGGACCAGAAGGTTTGCGTCGAAAACTTTTTTGAGAAAAGCTTCATTCAGCGCAAATGTTTCAGGAGTTTCGCCGGCAAGTCCTGCGATGAAGTTCAGACCCGGGAGAAGTTCAGGGATTCCCGCGCGGCGCACCGCGCCCACTTCGTTGACGATCTCAATCGCCCGAAACACTGCATCAGCATCACCTTTGAGATTATTTTTCGCAACAACTGCGGGGTCTGCCGACTCCATGCCGAACGCGGCAATGTCTCCTGCGGTGTGGCCGGCAACAATTGCGGCAAGCGCCTCGCGCGAGGCCTCTTCATGTCGCGCGATGGTTCCCGGATTCACGTTGTCGATGTGAAGCGTCTTCAAGGCAGGTGCCGCCTCACGGATTTTGGTGAAGAGGTTTCGCAGAGCGTCAGGATTTGGTGTTGGAAACTCACCGCCGCCTGTGGCACCAAACGCAAGAAGATCAGGCTGGCGGCCAAGCCGGAAGTGTTGTGCACCGGCAGCGGCAAGAGCTGCAACTTCGTCGCGGACGGCTCCAGCATCCCGCTGTTTGGGCAGACCGTAAAACGGTTCGGTGCAGAATGAGCATCCGCCGGAAACCGCGCGGGAACATCCCTTCGCGGTCTCCAGTTCGCACATCACGTATGGGTAGAACGGATGTTTTCTGATAATGTCAGCACCGAGAACCGCCCACCGGTCAAGGTCAGCGTAATTACAGAGACCTTGCGGCTCGCCGCCGAACAGATATGCGTCAAGTGCTGCGGCAGGCTCACCGGAGAGCATCGCCGACCATCCGGCGATTGCCTGGGCAACCGCTTTTGCACCACCTTCAGGCGAGTAACCAAATCCTATCGGCCCTCCGAGAAGGGAAACCGTTCTGCCGCGCAGCATAAATCCTATCTGCTGCAACTCGGTTAACGTCGCAGGAGTTCCGGCAAGATATTTTCCCGGAACCGTGACGCCTGCAATCATCACCACGTATCGGTATCCGGAAAGTTTTGCAAGCCGCAGAGGATCTTTTCTCAGCTGATCGATGGTGACGTAGTCTGCGAAAATATTTCGCTCGGCAAACACTCCCGCAATTGTTCTGATGTACGGAGAAATGTACGGCGGGACGCCGAGGCATGCCGGCTCGTCCACATAGCCATCGATGATTACTGCATCAGATGTCATAGCCAAGGGTCTTCAAAAGTTTTCTTGCGATCATCAGTTTCCCGTGCTTGACAGGGTCCACAGACGAGTCATCCAGATCAAAACCAATGAGGGAAACGGACGCGGCCCCAAGTTCATGAGCGCAGAACACCGCACGGTCACCGTCGGAAAATCCGCCGAAGTTGTAGACATGTGTCAGCGGCGTTGCCTGAGTGGTTGCGACAAACGGCCCTTTGACCTTTGGAACCCAGGACTTCACCAGCGGAATGTTGTCGCCGTGCGCATGAAGGACGAGAATGGTTCCTTTATCATTCATCTCCAGAAAATCATCGTCCATACCATCGATGTCTGAGATGATAACATCAGGTCTGTGCCCATGCTTGAACAAAATCCGTGCCGCAGCATCTGCTGCAATGATCACTTTGTCCGAAAAATCTGTGTTTGCAATATCTTTTGCAAGCGAAGGAGCGTTGCCGCAGACGATGCAGGGGTTTCCTGCAACGATCTGCTTCAGGAGGGAAATATCATCACGGGGAAGGATATCTGCAAGAATTTGTGCCGCACGCTCATCGTCGTCACGCGAAAATCCAAAAAAGTTGAGAATTTCGGAGTAGTAGGGTTCCCACTCCTCAGTCTTCATCCCCTTCAACCTCGGATATGCCGACAAGTCTCAGGAAGTTGGAGAGAACTGGGTCGATGATCATCGAGAGAAGTTCTTCTTTGTCCTTCACCAGCGAAAACGCGTTCAGAGGAATGGAGAGTGCGGCCATAGTGGCGTGTCCACCGGCAGAGGCTCCGGGAATGTCTGCGAACGCCTCTTTCATCACATCACCCACATGCAGACGAATGTCTTTGTTGCGTGCGGAAAGTGTGATGTTGGTGTCGGTGATGCCGTAGACCATTGCAGTTGTCACGCCTTCCAGATTCAGCAGCATGTCGGCTGCCTGAGGAATTGCGTCGCGGTTTCTGACATAGCCGACGTTTGAAAACAGGTAGCCGTGTCTGACGTCACGGTTCACAATCGCATTGCCGAGCACGTCCAAGGTTTCCTGGGAAAGCGACGGCGCCATGATGACCTCAAGCAGCGAGCGGTCAGTCAGAGGCAGAAGGTATGCGGCGTTGTAGAGATCCTGCGGAGAGATGTTGCGCTGGAACTCTTTGGTGTCTGCACGGATACCATAGAAGAGAGCGGTTGCAACTTTTTTGTCGATCGGGAGATACAGTTCCTGCAAGTACTGCGTCATGATGGATGCAGTTGCTCCAACATTGGGGCGGGAGTCCAGGAACTCCGGTTTTTTCACTCTGGTAATTCCTTCGGCACTGTGATGATCGATGATGATGTTGACCGGTGCATCCTGCGGGAGATCATTGTTCATGCCGGGAGCAACACAGTCAACGAGCGCAAGATAGTTGCAGGTGGAAAATATCTCAGGAGTGAGACGCTCCATTTTGATCTCAAGAAGGTTGACGAACGCACGATTTTCCTGATGACCGATGTTTCCTTCGTAGAGAATACGGGTTGTGAGTTTGCCGCCTGATGCGTTTGAGGCGATTGCGGCAAGTGCCATGGCACTGGAAATTGCGTCAGGGTCAGGATTTTTGTGCGTGATGATGCCAAGTGTGCCGGTCCATGAACTGAGCAGGGAGAAAAGTTTCTGGGCGTTTCTTGATGCGACCAGATTGTTCATGTGGTTGACGGCAGATTTTGCAACGACCTGCTGAGGATACAGTACAACATCTGCGCCGTGATCCACCAGCTGGTCGGCAGAGAACGGGTCAAGCGCCCGGGCAATGACATGCGTCTGAGGATAAGCACTTTTGATGATCTGGACTGCTGCAAGGTTTGCGTCCTTGTCGGCAGATAAAACGAAGGCAACCTCGGGCTCCGGAATCTTTCCAATGATAGCCGGATCGGTCATGTCGCCGACCATTGCCTGATGACGATGGTCGCGCAGATCCTCTATACGTTTTTCATTGATGTCGATGACGAGCACGTTTTCGTCATTTTCCTTCAGTTCCTCGAGGACATTATAACCGATACTGCCGCTGCCAAGGATGATATATTTTATTTTCTTATGAGTTTGGTTGTTAGACGGCAGAACCCCATCACTCTCAGCCATGTACCCACTATTTGTGTTATGCGGATATTAATGTAGGACCTCCATGAGTTTTGCAGATTTATTTCTGAGTTGTCTTCAAAAAACGCTGAAGATGCAGAATATCACTGAAAAAAAGCATCACTTAACAGACAATAACATTGCAAAATTTGAAAATAATTCATTTTCATGATGCCCTGACTCAGGCTGATGTTAGTTTGTTTTTGTGCGTCCCCGCGAAGGTGCAGAGCAGTGAACAGGCATGCGTTTTGCGAACGGTTCAGGATTGTAAAATCCAACGCCAATCATGAAGAAATCTATAAATATAGATGAGTCTAATCTAATTAGGTCAACAGGCATAGCAAAAGGGCCTATAGCTTAGTCAGGAATAGCGACGGACTCTTAATCCGTAGGTCAGGGGTTCAAATCCCTTTAGGCCCGCTTTTGATATGTGGTTGAATGTTTTTGTTGGGCCTATAGCTTAGTCAGGAATAGCGACGGACTCTTAATCCGTAGGTCAGGGGTTCAAATCCCTTTAGGCCCGTTTTCTAAAATTTTGTTATGTTTTTTCAGAAATATTCGGTTGTGGAAATTCAAAATTCTGAAACAAAACTAACCGCATGTTGAGGCTGCGTAGTCATCGCGTGACGCTAATAAAGCATATCACAGGAACGAAATCAGATTATAATGAGAGTGTGGAGACCATGTAAAAATGAAATTTTCTCGTTTTTTGAATTAATAATAACCATCCATCTCCGAAGCGTAGTATAACGCCATTTCCTTTTCAAAATCACGATGAGTAGACATTACTCCACTTACAGTAGATAAGAAAGATTCTAATTCGTCCATGCGTTCCGCCAAATTACGGAGATTGATAAATTTCTCCTTATCATTTATCAGAGTCAAATCTTTGGTTATCGGATATCTGAATGCAAATGAGTTTTTATCCACTTTGGCAAATTGGTTAATATAATCTTCAACAACATTGAGGACTGACTTGTCATCATCAGGAAAATCAGAGCGAATCAATACCTTCACTTTTGACCAGATTTTCCTAAGATCATGCTGACAAGATTGTAATGTGCGTCTTTTTTCCTCTTCTGTGTCTTTAGTATTTGAAAGATATATTTTCTTCAGTGCGAGTTCTATGTATTGTCTATAGAGAAAACACACAGGAAAGACACACGTATCTAAAACAAAGGGACAGCCTTTTTCTAATGCGTGGATGATTAGTGTGTCAGCGGCATTTTTGTATCCCTGTATATATCCATAAAACTGCATATTCATATCACCCCATGCAATATGCGAATATTCAGTTGGATATCCCCCAGAAATAAAAAGTTTTTCACCTTTTTTCGGAAAATCACTCATAGGACATTCATTACAAATTAATGACAGATATAGATGTGTATACCATTAACCCACATTCGATATTCAATCATGGACGATCTTCGAAAAATTCTTCCAAAGCCAAAATATTTGATTTTATGGAATGCTTCCAGTACCAAAACACATATGCCTTACAAGACCAAAACATGTACGGTTATCTTGAGCTGAAAGCAGAGAATACCTCTGCATGCCCTCAAAACCTGAGGACACACATCAGCTTTTGAAAATTATACATACCGCTGAAACTGATTTTCACGGACAAGGAAATAGGTATGAAAGTAATTTACAACGACGGAAAAACAGGAGAGTGCCCAAAAGAAGAGGAGCTGCACGTAATACGCCACACAGCAGCCCACGTACTTGCCCAGGCAGTGAAACGTCTGTACCCCCATGCATCCTTCGCCTACGGACCGGCAACCGAGAAAGGATTTTACTATGATGTCGATCTGGGAGACACAAAACTTTCCGACGCAGACCTCCCTGCAATCGAAAAGGAGATGCAGGAGATCGTCAAGGCAAACCTGCCGGTAAAACCGTTCATCCTCAATCGTGCGGACGCATTAAAACTCATGGAAGAGCGCAATGAACCGTACAAGGTTGAGCACATTGCAGACCTTGACGAAAATGAGCCGCTGAGTTTCTATGAACAGGGCGAATACATCGATATGTGTGTGGGCCCGCACCTCACCTACACCAAGACCCTGAAGGCCTTCAAACTCACCGGCCTCTCCGGCGCGTACTGGAAGAACGACAGCAAAAACAAGATGCTGACGAGAATCAACGGAACCGCCTTTGCAACTTCAAAAGAGCTGGAAGATTATCTGAAGCTTCTCGAAGAGGCCGAGCGCCGCGACCACCGCAAGATCGGAAAAGACATGAAACTGTTCATGTTCGAGGATGTTGGTCCGGGATTCCCGTTCTTCCTGCCAAACGGCATGATCGTCAAGAATGCCCTCATCGAGTACTGGCGCGAACTCCACGTGGCAAACGGGTATCAGGAGATCTCGACACCACTGATCATGAACCGCCATCTCTGGGAAACGAGCGGCCACTGGGATCACTACCAGGCAAACATGTACACGACCATAATCGACGAGGAGGAGTTCTGCGTCAAACCGATGAACTGCCCGGGTGCCCTCATGGTGTATGCCAACGAGCCGCACAGCTACCGCGAGCTTCCGATGCGTCTTGCAGAGCTCGGCATTGTTCACCGCCACGAGCTGAAAGGAACACTGCATGGTCTGTTCCGCGTCCGCAGCTTTACGCAGGACGACGCTCACATCTTCATGCGAAAAGATCAGATCGCTGACGAAATTTCATCAGTGGTCAGTTTGATTGATCAGGTCTACTCCAAGTTCGGATTCGAGTACTTCCTGGAACTTTCAACCCGGCCCGAGGACAGCATGGGAAGCGACGAGGACTGGGAGGCGGCAACGAACGGTCTGGTAGACGCCTTAAACAAGCTGAACCTCACCTACACAATCAATGAGGGAGATGGTGCATTCTACGGACCGAAGATCGATTTCCATCTCCGTGACTGCATCGGGCGTACCTGGCAGTGCGGAACGATCCAGCTTGACTTCCAGATGCCGATCAACTTCAACCTCTCCTACGTTGATGAGAACGATGAGCGGCCGCGGCCGATTATGATCCACCGCGTCTGTTTTGGATCAATCGAGCGATTCATTGGTATCCTGACCGAACACTTCGCCGGCAAGTTCCCGGTCTGGCTCGCACCGATGCAGGCAAAGGTTCTGCTGGTTTCCAAGAAGAGCGAGGAGTACGCATCCGAGGTGTATCAGATGCTAAAAGATGCGAAGATTCGCTGCGAGCTTGACAACCGCAATGAAAAGATTGGCTATATGATCCGGCAGGCCCAGTACACTGAGAGAGTTCCGTACATGATCATCATCGGCGAGAAGGAGTTGGAGACGAAGACGATCTCGATTCGTACCCGCGACAGCAACACGGTCTCGATGACGCTGGAAGAGTTCCTGACAAAGATCACTGCTGAGATCAAGAACAGGGATTAAAAAATTTCAATATTTTTTTGAAACGCGAATCGCGTTTCTGCAAAAATTATTTTGTGTACCTGACCCGCGCCATGTCAAGGGCGTGACCCTGGAACTCGGTCTCCAGCCGGTCACCGCAAAGGCGGATGTCATGCTCATATCCGTGAGCACAGACATGATAGACCCCGCATCCTTTCGCCTCCCAGGTGAACGGCTCATTGATATTGTGGCCAAGAACTTTGCCGATGGCAACACCGGTGTTGTCAGGGTAAAACCGGCAGTGCATTCTTCCGGCAAATATCACGGACTTCTCCCAGTCGCCAACGATAGGATCATTCATGCGGACTCCTCCGAAAAACTCCGCACAACTCCTCCCTCTCGTACTCGGTTCCGCGAACACGCATACTCCATGAAACTCTGGTTAGTTCTCCTTCGCCAAATACTTCGTGGAGATCTTGTTCGGAAAAGTAGTGAGTGACAATGCCGTCACCCCGAAGATAAGAAAATGGTTCGACCTCAGTTCCCTTCCCGCACCGCATATCATTGCGGGAAAATCCTTTGAAAAAAATATTTCCGGATGGACGCAGAACACGACACATCTCTTGGGCAGCAGGCTGCCACAATGCCCTCGGCAGATGGCCGAGTACATGCCAAGCAAACACCGCATCAAACGAACAGTCCGCAAACGGCAGAGCAGTGATGTCAGCAACAACTGCCGTGCAGCCAGTGTCTTCAGCGAGCGAGACCGCCGCAGGAGAGATATCAACGCCGACAGCGTCCCAGCCGTGTGAGTTCATCGCAGCAAGCGTCTTGCCGTTGCCGCAGCCGCACTCAAGAACGCGGCTTCCCTTCGGGAGAACAGGCAGCTCTCCCGCAGCGCCGCCCCACAATCTGCCGCGAACAGAGTAATCCGCGTCCCAGCCGTTCACAGCCGCACCGAAACGCCGCGCGAAGAGAGATACTCCTTCACATCACGGACCGTCAACTCACCGTAGTGAAACACACTCGCCGCAAGACAGGCGTCCGCCTTTCCAAACACGAAGCCGTCATAGAAATGTTCCAGCGTCCCAACACCTCCGGAAGCAATCACGGGAACGTCCACGTTCTCCGAGATTGTCGCAGTGATCTCCAGATCAAAACCGGTCTTCACCCCGTCCGTCTCCATCGATGTCAGGAGAATTTCTCCCGCTCCGCGATTGACTGCATCCTGCGCCCAGGAAATTGCATCCATGCCGGTCGGCTGACTGCCGCCGTAAATGACGACCTCATACCAGCAGGTCCTGCCGTCGCGGAGATGAACCGGGGTTACACCATCCCGCATCTCATAGTTTCGCCGGACATCCTCGGCAAGCACTATGCACTGGTTGCCAAACAGCTTCGCTCCTTCGCTGATAACCTCAGGCGTCTTTACAGCAGCAGTGTTCAGACTCACCTTGTCTGCACCCGCGCGGAGAATCTCCTGAATATCTTTGGTGGTGCGGATGCCTCCCCCGACCGTCAGGGGAAGGAACAGCTGGTCGGCAGCTCGTCCGATAACATCAACCATCGTCTCGCGATTGTTTTTGGAAGCAGCAATATCCAGAAACACCACCTCGTCAGCTCCCTGCTCATTATAGGTTCGCGCGAGCTCGACAGGATCTCCCGCATCCCGCAGCCCTTCAAAGTTTACGCCTTTGACAACTCTCCCGTCTTTGAGATCAAGACAGGGAATAACCCGCCGTGTAAGTCCCATGCAGGTATAGTTGGGAGTCTGGAAAAATTATCATTGCTATTATCTTCTTGCAAAACCAACCAGTCTGGCAATGATGCATACCGGAGAACAGAAAATTCAGTGGGCCGCCCAGTATATGCCGGTCCTGAATGCGATTCGTGAACGGTTTGAAAAGGAGAAGCCTCTTGCAGGTCAGCGCATCGGTATGGCGCTCCATGTTGAGGCAAAGACTGCATGCCTGGTCAGAACGCTCGCCGCCGGAGGGGCCGAGGTTTACATCACCGGATGTAATCCGCTTTCAACGCAGGATGATGTGGCAGACGCCCTTCGCGAGGGAGGTATTGCCTGCTATGCAAAACGAGGATGCAATACTGAGGAGTACTATGCGGCTATCGACAAAGTTCTCGACGCCCGCCCGACGCTTACGATCGATGACGGCATGGACTTAATCAACCGTGTTCACATCGACCGCCGCGATGTGCTGCCGGAAATTATTGGCGCATGCGAGGAGACCACGACCGGTATTCACCGCCTGCGTGCGATGCAGGCTGACGGAAAGCTGGAGTTTCCGGTTATCGCAGTGAACGATACGCCGATGAAGCATTATTTTGATAATGTGCACGGAACTGGCGAGAGCGTGCTTGCATCCATCATGCTGACTACGAACGTGCTTCTTGCAGGCCGTCATGTGGTGGTTGCTGGATACGGCTACTGCGGCCGCGGTGTTGCAACCAAAGCGCGGGCACTTGGAGCACGCGTGATTGTGACCGAGATCGATTCCCGCCGTGCGCTTCAGGCACACTTCGATGGGTTTGATGTGATGAGTATGGTTGAGGCGACAAAGGTTGGCGATCTGTTTGTTACGACAACCGGCAACTGCAGTATCATCACCGGCCGCCACTTCCCACTGATGAAGTCGGGCGCAATTCTCTCCAACGCCGGCCACTTCAACAATGAGATCGATGGCATCTGGCTTGCAGAACATGCAACAGCTGTCGAACACCGCGACGGCATCGATACCTACATCATCGACGGCAAAAAGATTCACCTGCTTGCGGAAGGAAGACTGGTCAACCTCGCAACCCCGAAAGGTATGGGCCACCCGATCGAAGTGATGGACCTCAGCTTTGCGGTGCAGGCGTTGTCGGTTGAGTATGTGGCAAAGTTCGGGCGCAGTCTTTCTGCCGGCGTTCACGATGTGCCGACAGAGATGGATGAGTACATCGCACGGCTGAAACTTGACGCGGTCGGAGCAACACTGGACGAACTTTCCGCTGAGCAGAAAGAGTACATGTGCAGCTGGAATCACGGAACGTAAGTTTCGAAAAATATTTTATTTTTGGTTTTCCCAGTAAATTCGTTTATTGACAACTAACGTTCATCGTAGCTCCGCCCACGGAAAAACGGAAAACACAGAAATATCACAGAAAAAAAACATCACGGAGTAGACGAGAATATCACGGAAATGAATTGTTTTCGGATTCAGTGATGTTCACGTCTGCTCCGTGATGTTTTTTCCGTGAAATTTTCTGTGTGTCCTGTGTGCTCCCGCGAAGCGGTAAGCAGGCCGCAGGCATGCGAGTCGTGGGCAGAGCAGAACGTAATAGGCAACACGAATATTTTTTTATAAATTTATTTTTTCTTCAGATTTCTTCCAGATCAGCCGCTTGTCCACAACTTCATCGGCAAAGATCAAAAATGCGTGGGCAGCGTAGGCGAACACTTCGGGCGTCATGAGGTACGCGTCAGGAATTTTTCGTGCATGCGTGTTGCCAATGATGCGCACGAAGTCCAGCGCATACAATCCTTCAGGGCTCAGGATGCCGGTGCGGCCGATGGATGAACATACTGTACCGAATTTTTTGTTGTCGATCCGAATTTTTTGCATCCGGCAGATCAGCTCTGCTGTAGCCTCGGTAATGTCACAGAGTTTGCGGGTAGAGACTTCGGATTTTTTTTGTCTTGCGATCATACCGAGATCGCGAAAGATTGGATGCACACTCGCAATCTCTTCCATCTGCCGTGTCCGCATCTCGGACTGTGACTTGATCAGCACAGAAGGGTAGATGCTTTTTTCAAGATGCAGGCCTTTCTCGCGCGGAAGGGCGTAGCGAATGAGAAGGGACGCGCCAACTCCACCGGATGGTGCCTGTAAAATAACATCGCCGATGTTTTGCATGTCATAGAGACAGTTGCAGCAGAGCGAGAGACGGTTTGCGGCCTTCAGGGATTTGTGTAGATCACCTGCGGTGATCTCAAGAGCGGGTTCCCCCTCTTCTGCGGCCGCATCGAAACGCCTGTACATCGCATGATAAAAATCTGCAGCAGTCAGGTTACCGGGTTTTTTTTCGGTCATGACTCCTTCACTTCCCGAAAAGTCCGGACAAAAATCCTTTCTTCTCCACAACTTCCACTTCGATGATCAGATCTCCTTTCTTTTTCGGCGACATCACGCCAAGCCCTTTTCCTTCCGGCGGGGCAAACCGGTCGCCGGTCTTGACGTCTGCAGGAAGCGTGACTTTGAGAATTTTATTGAACAGCATCTGAACAGGAACAGTGCCTCCGCGCTCGGCCTGCTTGGGAGTTATCTGGAGTTTTCGGATCAGATTGTTGGTCGAATCATCAAGCTCCCAGTTCTCTTCAGGAATAATTTTCAGATTCACGTAAAGATCGCCGCGTGGCTTTCCGGGCTCTACCGGTACACCGTAGCCCTCAAGCCGGTAACGGCGCACGCCCGGGTACACCTTGACAACGACCCGTTCGCCTGCGACCTTCATCGGAATTTTTCCTTTGCCGTATGCAGCAATTGCGAGAGATATCGGATAATCCGTCTCGATGTCTCCGCCTTTGGTCGGCATGCCGCACATCTTTTTTCCTCTGGGTGCGCTGGTTTGCTCCTCCGCGTTTTCCGAGAGGCAGGCATCGTACTCGGCACGTTTTTCAGCGTCTCCGAGAACCTCGTAGCTTGCCATGATCTTGAGCAGGCGCTCGTTGTATTCATCCTGCTTTGCCTCGTCAGTTCCCGCACGATCAGGATGATACTGTTTGACCAGGGAAATGTAGGCCTTTTTTATCATCTCGGCGGTCGCATTTCGCGGAATACCCAGCGTGGTATAATGAGTATCAGTATCGGTATCGGCCATATTATTGTGCATATGTTGGAAGGATGAAATCATAATCTTACTTGCTTGCTTCTCTCTGGGACGAAGAGAGCCGACAACTCAGAGACCAATCCTTATCACTGCTTCCCGCAAATATACTTCCCATGTACATCGGCATCGATCACGGAACAACCTCTCTGCGTTTTGCAACTGATACCGGCAAACGGTTCAAAATATCCCGGGAAGACGCAAAAGAGTTTACTGTTTCGGATCTGCAGAAAATTTGTCCGGTTGAAGAGATTGAAGGGTTTGCTCTTTGCTACTCGATGGGCGACAACTTCACGGAGATTACCCCTGTTGCAAAACTCAAAAACCGCGGAGTCATCACCCGCGAAGGTGCAGGAGAACACATCGGCGGAGGGACGCGGGTCTTTGATGTGATCAAAGAGTCAGGCATTCCGGCGGTTGCCGTTCCCGGTATTCACCGTGGTTCGGATACCGACCCGCGATTCAAGATTTACTCTCACCAGACAAGCCCGGAAAAACTCGGCATCGCCTATCTCGCATCCAAGACGCTTGGCGACACCTTCATTGTTTCTGACATCAGCTCCAACACCGTCTCTCTTCTCATCGCAAAAGGAAAGTTTATCGGCGCATTCGATGCCTGCGTGTTTGCTCCCGGCACCCGCCACGGAGCACTTGATGTCGAAGCAATACGAAAAGTGGACAGCGGAGAACTCACCGCAAACGAAGCCTTCACCACTGCAGGCGTCATGCATCACATGGAAGAAAAATATCAGAACCCGACCGTTGCCATGTGGGCCGCAATGGAGTGCGCATCACTTGCCCTGCTTGCTCCCGAAGCTCCGGTAGCACTGGCCGGCAGTCTTGCACCGGAACTTGCCGAGGAAATTTCCGCGCTTCTGCAAAAACCGGTTATCGTTTACGACGAGTGGGCGGCATCTGACGGACTTGCACAAATCGCACGTGACGTCTTTTCCGGGGCAAAACAGATTCTCGGCATACCAGTTTCCAAAACACTTCGCGTCCGAATGTTCGGGTATCGTCGAATTATATTTCGACCACAAGAAAGATAAGCCCATTCAAACAGGTCAACTCCAAAATACCCAACATATTCACCTATTTTAGAAATCAGACAAATTTTTTCGAGATATTCGGAATCATTAGATTCATATTGATTAATCGTGATAAATTATACTGGTTATTCACGTGAGAGAGCTACGCATCCATGGTAGAGGCGGACAGGGATCCGTCACGGCTGCGGAACTTATTGCTACCGCAGCCTTCACAGGTGGAGTGTACGCCCAGGCGTTTCCGGCATTCGGTGTCGAACGCCGCGGCGCACCCGTCCAGGCATTCGTACGGTTCAGCAACGAGAAGATCAGACTGAGAAGCCAGATCTACGAGCCGGATTATATAATTGTACAGGACAGCACCTTAATTCACGACGTCAACGTATTTGCGGGAATGTCGGAAGGTGGGATTGCAATCATCAACACCGAAAAGAAAGGAAACTACAACCTTCCATCAGGTGTCAGACTGATTGTCATCGACGCAACAGCGATTGCTCTCGAAGAGATCGGCCTCCCCATCACCAATACTACGCTGATGGGAGCATTCGCCGCAGCAAGCGGTGAGATCACCTTAGATGCACTCAAAGATGCAATTGAAGAGAGGTTCCCCGGAAAACTTGCGGCAACCAACTTCGCCGCAGCACAGCGGGCATACAATATGGTAAAGGAGGGAGCAGTCTAATGCCGCTTGGAATAGGATGTACAGCACGACCCGGTCAGGGAAGAAACAACAAAACCGGTTCATGGCGGGTCTATTACCCGATTCTTGACAAGGAAAAGTGTACCAAGTGCGGAACATGCCAGCTGATCTGTCCGGAAGGATGCATCAACCAGCTGCCTGACAAAAGTTATGAGATTGATCTTGACTTCTGCAAAGGCTGCGGCATGTGTGCCGAAGAGTGCCCTGACAAAGCAAAAGCGATCACCATGCACAAGGAGGAAAAATAAATGCCCCTGCAGATGATGGAAGGATCCATTGCTGTCGCAGAGACCGTTCGTCTCTGCCGGCCGCAGGTGATCTCCGCATACCCGATCACTCCGCAGACCCATATCGTCGAAGGTCTCGCATCAATTGTTGCCGACGGACGGCTTGACGCAGAGTACATCTGTGTGGAGTCTGAGTTTTCCGCACTCTCCGCATGTATCGGAGCGTCTGCTGCAGGCAGCAGAGTCTACTCAGCAACAACCTCACAGGGACTTGCCCTGATGGCTGAAGTGGTCTTCAACTCCGCAGGAATGCGGCTGCCAATCGTGATGGGTATTGCCAACCGTGCAATCTCCGCACCGCTGTCCATCTGGAACGATCAGCAGGACTCCATCATGATGAGAGACTCCGGTTGGCTGCAGCTCTACGCAGAGGACAATCAGGAAGCAGTTGATCTGCACGTCCTCGCTTACAAGATCTGTGAGGACCACGACATTCTGCTTCCGGCCTTTGTGTGCTTTGACGGATTTATCCTCTCGCACGTATTCGAGCCGGTTGACATTCCGTCTCAGGAAGAGGTTGATGAGTTCCTCGGTCCTTTCAATCCGTACCAGCAGCTTGACGTCAAAGATCCGATCTCGTTTGGAATGTATGCAACGCCTGAGTACTATCTTGAGTTCCGCTACGAACATGATCAGGCAGTCCACCGCGCGGCTGATGCCCTGCGCAAGCATGGAAAAGCGTTCGGCGAAAAGTTCGGCCGCGACTACTCCGAGCTTGTCGAAGGTTACAGACTCGAAGATGCCGAGGTCGCGATCATTGCGATGGGTTCGATCTGCGGAACGACCAAAGACGCAATCGATGAGATGCGTGCGGAAGGCAAGAAGGTTGGTCTGTTAAAGATTCGTTGCTTCCGTCCGTTCCCGGCAGCCGACATTGCGAAAGCGCTTGCCCATGTGAAGACGGTTGCAGTGCTTGACAAGAACATCAGTCTTGGTGCAAAGGGAGCTGTAGGAATTGAGGTTAAGGATGCCTGCTACGGCTTGGGCATTCCAATCTATGACTACGTCCTTGGTCTCGGCGGCCGCGACGTACGCAAGAAAGACATCAAGAAGATCGTAGAGCTTGCCGAGAAAGGTTCAGGCGATATGTTCTACGGACTGCGCGAGGAGTTGTTATAAATGGTAGATCGTACAATTGAAAACTTCGACTGCGGTCACCGCGCCTGCGGCGGCTGCGGGGCATCGTCTGCGGTCAGAATGATTCTGAAGGGTGCCGGAGAAAACACGATCGTTGTCAGTCCTACGGGATGTCTTGAGGTGTTTTCGACTCCATACCCTGAGACTGCATGGAAGACGCCGTGGATTCACTCGCTCTTTGAGAATGCATCAGCAGTTGCATCAGGTGTTGAGGCTGCCCTGAAGAAGCAGGGAAGACTCGGCAAGGAGAAGGTGCTTGTCATCGGCGGCGATGGGGCAACGGTTGATATCGGTATGCTCTGTATCTCAGGAGCTTTCGAGCGCGGTCATGACTTCACCTATGTCTGCTATGACAACGAAGCCTACATGAACACAGGTATTCAGCGTTCCGGAGCAACACCCTACGATGCGGACACGACGACCTCGCCGTCCGGCGTCTGCTCGACCGGAAACAACCGGCCGAAAAAGGATCTTCCACAGATTCTGGTTGCCCACGGATCACCCTATGTGGCGACCGCGACCATGGCATACCCGATGGACCTGATGAAAAAGGTCGAGAAGGCGATGAACACGCAAGGTCCCTGCTACATTCAGGTGCATGCTCCCTGCTGTACCGGCTGGGGATATGACGGCGCGAAGACGATGGAAATCGGCAGAATGGCGGTCGAGTGCGGACTGTGGCCATGTTACGAAATCGTTGACGGCAAACTTACTTCGGTAAAGAAGGTCAAGCGCGTTCCGGTCGATGAGTATCTCAAGGCCCAGAAACGGTTCCGCCACCTGTTCAAGCCGACAAGAAACGATGCAGAGATCGCAAAAATTCAGGCGATCGCTGATGCCAATGCCGCGAAGTACGGCATTGACATTGAATAATATTTTTTTCCCAGAATACTTAATCCAAAGAGCGTCAATATATACGACCATGACGTTCGCAACAGATGTGCTTGCTTTACTTCTTGATCCCAAAACGTTCTTTGCGGATTCTTCCAAGACCAGCTCTCTGAAACTGCCGGTGCTGTTCACCGCCATCTACGCAGTTGTCGTAGCAGTGGTGAGTGCACAGGAGTCTGCGGCATCCGCCGAGATGCTCGGTCTTGGCGACATGGCCGGAATGATGCAGGGAATTGGTGCGGTCAGCGGGTTTGTGATGACATTTATCTCCTGGATTATTGTGGCACTGGTGTTTTTTGTGTTCATCAAGTTCATCGCCCATACAAAATCCGGGTTCAAACCATTTCTGATCGCAACAGGTTACGCCTCCCTGCCGCTCCTTGTCGGAGCGATTCTCACGCTGATCATTGACGCCGTGGCCAAAGGAACTTTTGACGGCTGGATGGGATTTGTGCTGAATCTGGTGATCCTTGTATGGTGCGTGCCCATCTGGGCATACGGATGTGCCGCAGCAGGAGACGTACCTGTCTCAGCAGTCTTCACCGCAATTCTGATCCCAATCATTCTCATGATCGCCTTCACCGCATGGGGAACCTACACAAGCCTTGAAGCAATGAACAATCTTCAGACAGGCGGCATACAGGTATCCATGGGGCCGCAGCGATAATTTCCCAACAACTTTTTTAGATTTTTAATCGTGAGCGGTTCACGAAAAAACACTGAACTGTGAAAATTCTGTGGACTAAAAAAACAAAAAAAAATTATGGATAGATTGGTTTTCTTCGCAGACGCCAGTACCGGTATCCGGCAATGCCGAAGATAACTAACCAGACCACGACAAAGATCGGAAAGAATGTATCATAGCTTACCGGATAAAACCGCATCTCCACATCTTTGGACTCTGTCCAGACCACGACCGTCCCGTAGTTTGCAGAATCAACACTCATCTCTTCAAGAAGAGCGGCTGCCTCGTCTCCGGTATAGGTCACACCGCCATCTCTGACCGGTCCGAGAATCAGATTATTCGTATGAAACTCAGGCGGCAGCAGAACGGTTGTATTGAACGGCACCAGATACTGCGCATAGATGAGGTTCCCGTCAATAGGAGCATCATAGGTCAGCGTATAATTTCCTTCGGGAAACGTAAGCTCCATCGAATTTTTCTTCGTAGTATTTACTACTGTTCCATTCTCCGCAGTCAGCGTAACATTGTTCGCCTTCAGCTCTCCGCCTTCCCCGATAAAACCGGGAGACATCAGCAGATAGCCGCTCTGGTTTACCAGAGAGGCCTCTGCGAAGAGCGTGCTGCCGTCTTCAGACACCGCATACACCACAGAGTTTGCGGACACCGGCAGCACCAGCAGCGCAGCTATCAGCAGTACTGCAGTTACAGCACGGAGAGCAGTGCTTCGATGGTCGGGTCGATCTCGATTGGCGGAGCGCATTGCTTAATCACCGTTTCCGGATCCTTCAACAGGTGGCCGGTAACCACACAGACAATTTTCTCGCTGGGATCAAGCATGCCCTGCTCGGCAAGCTTGCGGATACCTGCAACGGATGCAGCGGATGCCGGCTCAACACCGATACCCTCATAGCGCGCAAGGTCACGCTGCATCGCAAGAATCTCTGCATCGGTCACGGACTCTGCGGTTCCCTTTGTCTCGCGGATAGCACGCAGAGCCTTCTCTGCGTTTACCGGAGCACCGATACGAATTGCGGACGCAACCGTCTCAGGATTCTGCTCCACAACAACTTCAGGCAGATTGCCTTTGATCGCGTTGACGACAGGCATTGCGCCTTCGGCCTGAATGGCCGTCATCATTGGCAGCGTGTCGATGAAACCGACATCGCGCCACTCGCACAGACCCTTGTAGACCGCGGAGATGTTTCCTGCATTGCCGACCGGCAGAACAATTCTGTCCGGCACACAGCCAAGCTGATCAACCGCCTCAAAACCGATCGTCTTCTGACCCTCAAGCCGGTACGGGTTGATGGAGTTTAACAGATAGATGCCGTGGCTGACACAGAGCTCGTGCACCATCTCAAGAGCGCGGTCAAAGTTTCCGCGAATCGAGATGACTTTCGCTCCATGCATCAGTGCCTGGGCAACCTTGCCGAGAGCCACGTGGCCTGCAGGCAGCAGAACGACCGACGGCATTCCTGCCTTTGCTGCATACACTGCCATCGATGCAGACGTGTTGCCGGTTGAAGCACAGGCAACAATATTCTTGCCGAGCTGTTTTGCCATCGAAACACCGAGTGTCATGCCGCGGTCCTTAAAGGAGCCGGACGGATTCATACCCTCGTGCTTTGCATACAGATTCGGCAGCCCCAGCTCTTCACCGATCTTTTTCAGATGGTACAAGGGAGTTCCTCCCTCCTGCAGGGTGACCGGTTCAATTCTGACCGGCAGGAACTCTTTGTATCTCCAGACCGAGATCGGGCGCTGGTTCAGTTCTTTGCGGGTGATGGTGATCTCATCGAGATCATATTTGACGGCCAGAAGATGGCCGCACTTCTCACAGTTGTACACAATTGCGTCCGGAGGATACTCCGCACCACAGTGAACACAGACGAGGCGATACATGCTGTAAATATTTGGTGCTGAAAGGTTAGAATGTTATTCCCATACCACTTTTTTTGCCGGCACCCCGGAAATTTTCAGAAACACAATCCAGAGCGCAGCAGGCACAAGAAATGCCGCCCAGTACGCATACGATGCATCAATTTTGCTGAGCAGGAATCCGAAAAACAACACAACGGCAACCACCAGTAAAATCACGGAGTAAAGCTTCGGCCTGACGTCACTGCCGTCACTGGCAACCGTACCCCGGACGCGACGGAACGAAAACGGATAGAGATAATGAATGCCTGAGTTGTCACAGGTATCCTCCAGCAGATGCAGGAAACATCCAAGCAGAAACGCCGCGCCGAATATCCAGATAAGAGGGTTGTCGCGCAGGAATTCGAGATACGGAATAAATGACAGCACAAAACAGAATAACCAGATCCAGAATGTCAGAAGTGCTGAGATGCAGATGATACCGATCGGCGAGTGCGGGAGTTCACGGTGTCCCTGTTTTGGGAGAATTTTCTGACCGAAGATGCCGACAAAAACCATCGAGAGTGGTTTGTAGCAGAAGATGTAGAGGAAGTAGCCAATAACCGGAGTCAGGAAAAACCGCCGTCCTTTTGCTCCCGGAATTGCCGAGTGGAAGATTGCTGAGTCGCGGCCTTTGTCCACGTCCGGCGCGATTGATCCAAAGAAGATACCAAGCAGAATAACAATCGACCATACCCAGTCAATTATTCCCGCGATCGGAGCGAGAATGACAAGACCGGTCAGGAGGCTGAGCATTATATGAGTTGAGCCTTTCACGGGGTATGTATTGGATGTCCAGAGAAAATAATCAATGGTTATCTGTTCAGCAGAGAAATAGAATACCAATTATGGCTGCGAAAAAATCAGGACGAACATCTTCGTCACACAAGAAGAAATCAAAGAATATGTCAAAGCAGATTGCAGCAGCAGTGGTGGTGATTGCTGCTGCCGTCTGTGTTGTGATCTTTGGCGGCGGCATGATAAGCCCGGCCTCGTCCCCCCTCGCGCCTCTCATCACGGATGAGCACGCGTTTTCGATGCATGTGATCGATGTGGGACAGGCTGATGCGATTCTTCTGTCCAAAGACGGAAAGTTCGCACTGGTTGATGCGGGCGAGACGATGAAACCTTCAGAGAGGGAAGCGCGCGACAAACTTTTCGCATATCTTGACTCGCTGAATGTGACAAGACTTGAGTTCCTGCTGCTGACGCATCAGGATTATGATCACATCGGCAGCGCGCTTGATGTGCTGAAAAAGTACGATGTGGGCACGGTCTATGACAACGGAGTTGTCCACACTTCGGCGACCTATGAAAAACTGATGACCCATATTCTGGATCAGAAAATTCCCTACCGTGTGGTTGCGGCAGGGGATGTGATCTCTTCGCCCTGGCAGGGTGTGACACTTGAGGTTTTGTCGCCGCAAAAAGATCTGATCATGTCAGGCAAAAACCCTGACATCAACGAGAACTCGGTTGTGATCAAGGCAGTCTATCAGAATGTGTCCTACCTTTTAACAGGAGATGCGGAGAAGAAGGCTGAGGAGGCAATGTTTGCGGCAGGAGAGGATCTGAATGCAGATATTCTGAAGGCAGGTCATCACGGAAGTTCGACGTCTTCCACGCAGAAATTCCTGAACGCGGTGAGTCCTGCGGTAATTGTTATCAGCCTTGGCGAGGGCAATGAGTACGGGCATCCGCACAAAGAGCCTCTTGAGCGGTTTGTGCAGATGACGAAACACATTTATCGGACCGATATGGACGGGGATATAGTTGTGACGACAGACGGAAATGTGTACTCTGTGGTTACGCGAAAAGCCCATGTCTACGAGAATGTGATTGTACCAAATCAGGCAGCAGCATGAGTGAGAGGCTGCTGATAACGGTTGATGCAATAGAGGGGGAGAAGGCATCGCTTCTTCTCCGGCTGCCGGAAGAGGAACGACCGTTTGCGGTCGTTCCTCTTTCGATGTTGCCGGAGGGCGTAGCTGTCGGTGATATTCTGTCGATCTCGTTTCAGGCTGAACCTGAGATGACTGAAGAGGCACGGCGGCGGGTAGCGGAGTTGCATGAGAAGCTGATGGGGAGATAAAAGTTATTTTTGCAGTTTTTGATAGTATTGTATCAGACGCATTCCATTTTTCTCACCAATGGTATTCCTAAGAATTTTGCTCAGAAATATGTAATGATGATTGGCAATACGATTTCCTTTCAGGAAAAGTTTTGAAAAACCCGTTTTGTCATTGAGCCAGGAACCATATGGGTGATGAAGCGTATATGCTGAGTTGAGCGGCTGAAAAATTCCGGGGGCAGTAGTCCATGGAAAATATTCGTAAGGATAGATTGTAATACCCTCTATTGATTGCAGACAGTTCGATCGGACAAGTCCATGACGGGAAAAAACATTGCACATCACAAAAGATTCAGTAATAAAAGTATTGAGAGTTTTCGTCTCAGAAACAAAGGTGAGTGCATTGTACTCATCCGCAAGTTCCCAAAAAATAGGATGTCCTTTTTCCGACCCAATCACAGCACCCCCTAACGATTCATATGTGAGAGGGGAGGAAAGGCGTCCAACAAAACCCCTTTGATTCAACAAAGGATCCAGACATTTCAAAATTTCCACATCGGCATCCAGATATAACCCACCATATTCAGCAAGCAAATAAAAACGGGCATAATCAGCAACAAAGGCATATTTTTTTGCATCATAAGCTTCTCGAATCCAAGGACAAATATCCATGTCAAAATTGTCGGCAGTCCAGAGAATAATTTCATAATCAGGTAGATATTTTTTCCAACTGAAAATACATTTTCTGACAATGGAAGGATAAGGGTCCTTTCCAAACCAAGTGTGATGAATTATCTTAGGTATTGAGGTCCTATTCTGCTCAGTGGTATGAACCATATATCTAACATTACCGTACGCTTTCAAATAAAATAAATATAGGCATAATAAAATAGAGATAAAATCGCCCGCGATAGAACAAAAAACACAGATATTTTTCAGAACATGGATGGAGACCCCAGAAATGTATGTATGAAGATCGTATGGTGCGTCATCTACAGAAATTCAGAAGAAATGTGAATAAAGGCGTATCACAAGTATTATATTTCGATTGAGTTGTGAAGAAGTGAATGTGAGTAACCATTTGAATCTTGGAAGTAGGTACGTCATCCGGAAATGCAGTATGGTGTGGTAGAGTACTATTTTTGCGAGTCGAGCTTCGTGAAACGGATATTTCGGCAGTTGAGCGATGTTTTACCAACAGGTGTATCTATCTTGTAGATGGGTGAATGAATAGGAATTTTAGCAAAATATTGAGAAATGAAGGTATTTTTACGGCTGTGACTCATCACAACCACCTTGGCCAGGGAATGCCGAACTGTTTTACAAGACCCGTAATCTCGTCGTGGAGTTCTTTGTCAAGTTTGAAGAGGACAACAAAGTAGATGACTGCTCCAACAGCGACAGGAATGAGCACAAGGAAAACGTTGGTTAACGGAACGAACTGTTTGTAGATGAAGATGAATGCTGCCATCAGAAGAGCACTTACGATGATGTGGAGAATCGGTTTTGCCTCGACATGGATAGGAACGTAGTGTTTGAGGAAGTGTCTGAGAAGGACAGCATTGAGAATAATGCTAATAAGCGAGGCGACAGCTGCTCCTTCGATGCCAATGAGGGGAATCAAGGCAATGTTGAGAACAATGTTGAGCAACGCAGCTGAAGCGGTTGCGTAGAAGGACTGACGGGCATGGTCGATAGCACTGAGGGTTGTTCCAAAGAATACCATGAAGACGTTGACGATCTGAAGGAAAAGCAGAATGGAGCATGCCGTCCCACCAACAGCAAAGTCGGCGCCGTAGAAGAAATAAAGCAGTCGTTCGGAAAGGAGAACGCCTCCGGCGGCTGTGGGTACTGCGAGCAAAAGGCCATAGGTGATGCTTCTTGTGAGGATTCCCGGAATCTGAGTGAGATCGCCTTTGGCACTCCAGTTGCTGAACTTTGGCGTAAGTGTGCCGGCAATCGCGGCAGTGATGAAGGTACCTATTGTAGTGAGTTGGAGTGCAACGCGGTAAACACCAACATCGCCGTTGGTCATGAAGTAACCGATGAAGATAGTATCGGTGTAGGTGAGCACTACTGAACCTGATGCAATCAGAAATGCCCACATTGAGTAACTGAGAAGACTCTGCAGATGACGGAAACCAAAACGGGCAAGTTTGAATTTGAAGTATCTGATACAGATGATGCCTGACAAGATCATACCGATGACGAAACCGCCGAAAAGTCCGGCAACAGAGTATCCTAAGAGAACGGCTACCACCTGTATACCGATTCGAGAGAGTTCAGATATTCCTGCAGAGAGATTAAAGATGCCTACATGACCAAGAGAGTATACGCCGTAAGTGATAGTATGACTGAAGAATGCCGCAACAAGAGCTGCGATAATCCAGAGAATCATATTGTAGCCTTCGAGGTCCACAAAGTACGGGCCGATCACAAGAAGAAGGAGAGTTGACACAATAATTAACAGAAGTCGAAGCGTCGCATATGCTGTAATGTACTCGTTCTGATCTTTTCCTTCGGAGATTCGTTTGACTGCGGCACTGCCAAAACCACCGTCACCGATCATATTGAAGATGCCGAAATATGCGAGGAAGAGGAAATAGACACCCATCAGATCTTTTCCAAGAAGATGGGTGAAGAGCATGGTTGAGAGAAATCCAAGGAGCGTTATCGCTATGGTTACACCAAGCTGAATCATGCTCTGACGCTGAATGGGTGGAATATTGGAGATGCGGGAAATGATTGCGGACGGCATCTTTTTGCTGGATTACTGTTGGTGCTTTGGGGTTAAGAAAGAGTTGGGAGAAATTTCACTCTGGTTTTTCCTTGGTGATGACTACCCATTTTCCATGTTTGTCGATGGATTTGATCTGGGATACCGGATCGTCAACAAGCTGCATCCATTCTGAGAAGAGCTGAACACCTGCCTCGCCATATGCGGAGATGAAGGTGGTACGCTGCATTCGTGGAGAAATTCAGGATGTTGTTGTGGACATCAGAAAAGATTCTCCGACATTTCTCGAGCATTATGGCGTGGAACTCTCAGCAGAGAATATGAAATTGTTCGTGATTCCAGAAGGATTCGTCCACGATTTTCAGTCGCTTGAGAAGGACTGTGAGATCATGTATCTGGTAACAGAGTTTTACTCGCCGGAGAGCGAAAGGGGACTGCGGTTCGATGATCCAGCGCTCTGTATTTTTTGGCCACTTGAAGTGAGTGATATTTCAGAGAAGGATAGGAAGCATCCGTTGATTACACCGGAGTTTTCTGGACTGGATGTATCAATGTATCAGGAGAAGGCATGACGAAGATCCTTGTTACTGGCGCGACCGGTTTTATCGGGCATCATGTAGTACAGTGGTTGGTGAATCACGATTATGGCGTAATCACAACGGGAACGTCTGAAAAAAAGGCAAAGAAGTTTTCATGGTATGATTCGGTGAAGTTTGTCGCGGCTGATTATTATTCAGAGGAGGAAAATCTTCCTGTCGAGATGCGATTTCTGCCATCATTTGCAGAGTATGGAAAGACAAAAATCATTGTGGCTGGTACGTGCTATGAGTATGGAGTGGTAAACGGCTGTCTGTCAGAAGATATGCTGACAAATCCGACGACTGTATACGGAATTGCAAAAGATACACTGCGGCGATATCTTTTGTTCCTTGCTGAAGAGTATGGCTTTTCATGGAACTGGGTACGGCTGTTCTTTTTGTACAGCGAGGGACAGAATCCGAAGTCATTGTTTCCACAAATCGATGCGGCGATTGCCCGTGGCGATACAGAGTTTCCGATGTCGGGTGGGGAACAACTGAGAGATTATCTGCCGGTGGAAAAAATAGCAGAATATATCTGTAGGATTGCTTTGCAATCGGATGTTTCCGGCATAGTAAACTATTGTTCGGGGAAGTGCGTGTCAGTGAGGCGGCCTGTTGAGAGACGGGGTGCTGAGTTGGATGCGAAAATCTCCCTGAAGTTTGGAGTGTATGGGTACCCCGCATATGAGAGTGTGGCATTTTGGGGAGATGCTTTACGGTTACATGAGGTGATTGATGATGCGTGAGATGGATTTTGTTGATGAGTATTATGCAGATAAGGATTTATCTTTGTTAAAGAAACTGACACTGGTTATTCCGACTTACAATCGAAATTACTATCTTTCGCGATGTTTGTGGTATCATGCCCATTTCCCATTCGGAGAGATCATTGTGGCGAATTCATCTCCAGAAGAGAAAATGGTTATGAATCGGGAGACAGTTGCGAAGATTCGTGAGAAATTTGAGGCAAATGTGCGGCATCTGGAGTGCGAGCCGGAAACGGAAAAATACGGTGGAGATATTTATCGGAAATGGAGAGATGCGGTGCAACATATGGAGACGGAATACTCGCAGATATGCACTGATAGAGACGTTAAAGTACCAACATCACAGATAAAAGCTATTATATTCTTGGATGAACATGAAGATTACATATAAACAACATTTAGAAAACGATGTTTTGCAGAAAAAATGATCTTGAATTTCAAAAAATCACATTTACCACCGATTACTACCAACCAAAAAATAAGAGCGACGTAAGTAGCTTTGTCAGATTTTCCCACACATTTCCAGATGCATGGCTACATATTCTCTTATTAGAACTAATTCGGACCAATATCTCATAACACATGTATATGTGCATGTTGGAAAATGGGATTACAGATATTCGATATGGGGAGTTGTACCTTTCAGGTGTAGGGCATATCTATGGAAAGTATCACTTTGATGAAAATAGGGAATCTGTAGTACGTGATTTTCACAGTATATGTCTATTGACATTATTTCACCCCATACAAATAGAAGGTCCAGTTCAGAAAGCAGTACTACATATTATCCAAACAGAACGGATTATGCATATATTGGTAAAAAGAACGGGAGAAGATATGCAGAGTCATACAAAAAAATGATAATAAAGCACTAACAGATGAGAACATAGCATTGGAAATTGCAGAGGCATTTGTTAGTAATGAAGTACGTTATAATTTGCTAACACATTGCGGTTTATCTCTGGACAAATTTTTCGTGCGATTATACGACGAGACATCATTTATATCATTATTATACAACATAATTCCAGAAAAAAAAATGATTTTTCTTATTAAAAAAAACTTACTGCCATTCGGAGAAAAAATAGAATGATAGAATATAATAGCAATACAGATGAGCTAAGGATAATCCAACGAGCAATAGTCGAAAATTATCCAAAAATGTTTAAGATAATAAATACCAGTTGGAGATACAAGGACACAACACTGAAAATATCATTACAAGGAAAGTAATTCGAAACAAACAAATATGATAACTTAGTTCAAAATAAACCCGTGATTATGAGTACAGTATCTGCAGAATCCAAGAGCCTCGTCAGCATCATCATCCCAATATACAATGGGATAAATTACATTGAAACTACATTAAATGATCTCTTCGCCCAAACATATCAGAACTTTGAGATCATTATTGCCTACGATGAAAAGTCGACTGACAACACTCTAGCCCTCCTCCAAAAAATCAGTAAAAATCACCCCATAAACATCGACATTGGAAATGACTCAAGTACTGGAGCTGCACGAAATAGAGGAATATCACTTGCTAAGGGTGAGTACATAGTCTTTGTGGATTCAGACGATAGAATTCTTCCAGACTATCTTGAATCAATGCTGACCGTATTCGAGGCGCACCCAGAACTCGATGTAGTCTGTTGTGGTACCCTCTTTATTCATGATACAAAAATACCATACGGACTGCAAAAAGCAAAAAACTCACCCACAGAGATTATTCTCTATCAGAAGGATGACGCCATAATGTTAAAAATATTCGATATCCTTCCATGGGGAATTTGGGCGCATATGATAAGACGTGCATTTCTTATTGACAATAATCTCAAATTACCCGACTGTACTGTTCGAGAAGACTTGGTATTTACCTTAAATTTGTTTATGCATGCTGAAAAAATAGGATACTCCACAAAAATCGTATATCTTTACCTTAAACATGCAGAATCACTTACCACCTCTAAATTCGACAAATGGTGGAAAGAATCACAAATATCAAGAAATGAACTTGCAAAACTCTCACAGAATCTACCTCAAAATGCAGCAAAAGAGATATTATATAGAGATCAACGATTGGTAGCCGCCGGATCTGCTTGTTCTTACGATTACAAAACATATCTTACTGTGTTGCATCAATACGATGTATCACACTTATCATTCTACAGGGGTGGAGATAGCATATCTGGAAAAATGTCAGTAATAGTGTTTAATATCTCAAAATACCTCTATTATCGATCAATTCGTTATATGAAAAAAATATAAACCCAGAATATACGTAAAAATGATATCGGTGATATTATTACAAATACGTCGATAAATAAGATAATAATGGAAACCTCAGAAAAATCCCTAGGAAAAATTAGTATTATCATCCCCGCATATAACGCGGCAAAATTTATTGAAACAACGCTCAATAATCTCTTTGCTCAAACCTACCATAACTTTGAGATCATCATTGCCTATGACGAAAAATCTACAGACAACACTCTCTCCCTTCTCCAAAAAATCAATGAAATCCATCCTTTGACCATTGACATTGGAAAAGACACAAGTTCAGGAACAGCACGAAATCGTGGTTTCCAGCTCGCAAAAGGAGAATACGTAATCTTCGTTGATGCAGACGATGAGATCCATCCAGAATATCTCCGAACTATGATCACCATCTTCCAGACTCATCCAGGCTTAAATGTCGTTTGCTGTGATTATGTCAAAGTATTCGAGAGTACTATCGATGAGGGGTGGCAAATTGTAGAGAACTCACCAACCACCTACAATCTGCTTCAAAGAGAAGAAGCACTCTATATGTTGCTCTGGAAAAAGATCGCAAACGTTCCTTGGTTGTTCCTTGCAAAACGGCAGTACCTCATTGATAATGATATCAGCTTTCCCAATTACTCCTTCGGTGATGACGTGGTTTATGCACACAAACTCATTGCAAACTCAGAAAAAATAGGAAGAAGCGATAAAAAATTATACCTCTTTATCATGCATGAAACTTCTATCACACACACAGTAACCCCAGAGAATTGGTGGATGCGATACGAAAAATCACGGAATGATGTCATCAATTATTTCCAGAAAACAGATCCAATATATTCTGAAGACTATCTTGCCATGATGAAACGAGAACTTATTTACACCAGTGTTCTTCTCTATGACTATCCTGAATTCAAACATGAAATCATAAAACAAAATATCTCTGATTTGCCAATGCTCCACAAACACGACAAATATCTCTATCAACTATCTGTAATCTGCTTCAGAATCTCAAAGTGGGCATTTTATCATCTTGCAAAATTCACAGCAAGATGGATGAAAAATCTCACGCCTATGGGGAAAAAACTGGGGAATTGATTAGAATATATTTGTACCCCATTATTTTGTGAGTAGAATTTCCTCCATTCTCTCAACATATTTCATCATAGTGTAATCCTGTTTTGTTTCAGAATAATTATATTGCTCCTCACTAACTGTCCGATACTGGTTAGAGTCTGCCATTCCGCGTTTACATTTCTTTTCAAATTCCTCTTTTGATTTCGAATAATAATGACAAATACGAATCTTACAGACAGAATTATACTCTGAATATGACCCCATATTAATTTCATTATAGTTTTCTGTGACTGCCTTTCTTCGATGACTCAACCAGGAATAGTGACAATAATGTGGTTGGCCACACCACATGACTCTACAGGGATCCACAATAGATTTTATAAGATGATTGTCCTTATGATTGTCATCAGCATGAACACGGGTATAATTTTTTATAACCAATCCATCAGGTTTGGTGACATGCCCATTTGAATCATACATAATCCAATTAACTCCAACTGCAGGATAATCTTCATAATTTTTAAGAAAATCGGTAACAGTATCAAACTGACCAACGGGAACAATAAACTCATCAGCATCAACAACAGCAAGCCATCGTGTCAGAGATCGATATTTGCAAATTGCATCATTATATGCAGGAATTTGAACAGATTTTCCAGGCATTATTCTATAGACAACCTCACCGGAGTTAATATATGGAGCAAGTATCTCTTTCGTGTTATCAGTTGCTGCATCATACAAGTAAAATTTGTCGACACCAATAAGTTTGTGAAATTCAATCCATTCACGTAGATATGGTGCTTCATCTTTAATAACTGCCACAATGGAGAGATAATCACGATATTTCCGTTTCCCAAACTTAAAAAAATTTCTCACAGAAAAACATAGATAATGAGAACACGCATAAATGCGAGAAAATCCATTTTTTACACAAATATACCAAGGAGATTTCATGAATTGCGTTTTCACCCAATTAATTAGAAGACAATACTATCAGAGAGTATAGACTACAAAAATCCGAATATACTATATTACGAGTCATGTACATCCTAACCCCACAATGAATGTTAATATACATTCATGAGCGGGAAAGAATATCAACTTTATCCAACAAAAACAAAAAAACTATCTATCCCCCACCTCTCCCGCCACTCCCTTACCCCTTCCACATCCACACTACAACAGCAGCCCCCCTCAAACACCCCGGCATCCGCGCGCACACGCCCCTCATAATCACAAATCATCCCGCAACCAGAATAATCCGTACCAGACACGGCATCATACCCAAGACATCCCGCTCCAACAACATACCCCCGATTCTCCAGAGCGCGCGCGCGAAGCAAAAGCTCCCAGTCAGCAACGCGCGCAGCAGGCCAAGCTGCCTGCACAATCACACATTCACATCCTTCTTTCAAGTACGCGCGGAACAGCTCCGGGAACCTGAGATCAAAACATACCGCGCACCCGAACTTCACTCCCCCATACGAAAAAGTAACAGGCACATCACCTGATGAATATCTTCTATCCTCCCCGCACGGAGTAAACAGATGCAGCTTCGCATACTCAGCAAGAACCTCACCATGAGGCCCTGCAACCAGCATCACATTCTGTGGAAGGGAGTGTAACACATCCCGCGCATACGACCCTACAACTACAACCCCGAACTCGCGCGCAAGATCCAGCCACTGACTCTTCACCACATCGCCTGACACTTCTGATGACTCCTCTGATGTTCTCCACCCGGTTGCAAACTGTTCGGAAAACACCACCATCTCTGCACCATCATCCACAGCCCGCAAAACAGCCTCTCTGGCCCGCGCAAACATTATCGTAGGATCATTCCACACCTGCGTGGCCTGAGCGCAGTAAACTCGCATACTGACTCTTCGCAACCAAACGAAAAAAAGATTGTGATGAAATTATCGCACAACAGGCGTCGGGCAGACCGGAACCTGACCGCGACGAATGCGGAGCACCGAAATATACAGGAACACAGAGACGATCACAATCATAGAAACCGGAGCAAGCCATGGAGGGAGATGGATGCCGAAACCTTCAGCAACCATGATCAAACTCAGCACCAGAACCGAGTACATCGCACCATTTTTCAGGTACACATAACGACGAATCGTATCGATGTACTTAATCGTCAGCTCGCGGACCACAATCGCACCAAGACCGCATCCGATAAAGATCAGTGGAACCGAAAACGTAAATGCGAACGCGCCAATAACTCCGTCAATCGAAAACGTACTGTCGATCACAAGAAGCAGCATCAGTTTCGCAGAATCAGATTTTTCACTATGACCAAGCTCGGCAGATTTTATATCAGCAGACAAACGGAAACCCTGAACCAAAAAGAACAGTGTTGAGCCGGCAACCGCTGCAAACGCAAGCAGAGGATCACTCTCAAGCGTTGCCCAGACAACCGCCAGCAGGATCACGGAAACAACCGCATAAAACCAAGGAGCCTGATTTGTCAGGAACCGCTCGCCGGGCATAATACAGTCCTTCTTCTCTGCAAATAGCCAGTGGCAGAAAAGAAACACCATGAACATACCTCCAAACATCAAAAGATAAGGAGCAGTGCTCTCCATTGCGGCCATAGCCGCATCATCATCCGTAAAAGTTACCGTAAGAGCACCGATCGGTCCAAGAGACGGATTCGCAGCCCATAAGATCAGCCACGGCAAAATACCGCGGACAAGAAAAACCGACAGAAGAATTCCCCATACAAGGAACCAGCGTCTGGCCTTCTCCTTCATAGTGGCCAAAATGTCAGCATTGATGATCGCATTATCGATACTTGCGATCGATTCAAAGATGAACAGCCCTATGATTACAACAAGAGCGTAAAGAAGTTCCATTCAAACTACAACGCGTTGTTACGCGCTAACTACACATATTCAAAGCAGGAATAATAAATCTTCTCTCTTGGACTGAAAAAAATGGTTGGCCCACAGACCACAGATTAATTGATCTTTTCTTTTGCTTTGTTGGACACATATCCAATCCAGAGGGTGAAGACCACCGCAATAATCGTCACGAAAACCGCATACCCGAGCATCGCCGGAATGCTACTCTGACTTCCGAAAATTTCCGTGAAGATAGTCTGAATTGCTGAGTTCCAGGCAAGTGCTGCCACAAGACCAAACGCTGCGGTGATCAGTGCCGCAAGTTTATCAATTACATCAATGGAAACTGACATGCGGGTCTATTGGCAACTATCAGATATAAATTATATTAAAGTACCTTCTCAGTACCAGTGCCGGGAATGGCATACTTCTTTTCCAGTTTATTGATAGCAATTGTGGCAACGGTTACAATTGCCAGATAAAAAATGCCGACCGCGGCAAACGCCTCAAAGTAGGAAAAATATTTGCTCGCAATAATTTTTGCAGCGCCGGTCAGCTCAATTACAGTCACCACATATGCTAGGGATGAGTATTTGATCAGATAGATGAACTCATTGGAGACGCCGGGGAGTGCTTTGCGCAGTGCCTGAGGAATCACTACATACCTGATCGCCTGATACTTTGTCATCCCGAGAGCCTGCGCTGCAGTCATCTGGCCGCCCTTGATGGACTGCAGAGCGCCGCGAATGTACTCTGAGTTGTAGGCAGAGTTGCAGAGTGTAAAGCCAACCAATGCCGACATGAACGCGCCGAGAACAATGCCTATTGACGGTAAACCAAAGTAGATGATGAACAGCAGCACAAGAAGCGGACATCCGCGGAAAAAGATCACATATAGCTGCGCGCCCCATTGAAACGGTTTTGCTCCGTAAACACGGGCAACGCTGATCAAAAGACCAAGTAAAAATCCAAGCGGGGCTGTAAGAGCTACAAGTACGAGAGTAACAATAAGTCCGTCCCAGAGTGCGGGCAGGAGAATATCCTGCCAGAACGGAATCTCTGTAAGAATGTGTGCCCAAGCTTCGCTCAGGAAATCAGTCACGCCGGACAGCGCAGTCGCATTGGTGGTAAGATCAGTCGCTGTGGCCATGACTACTCTTCATAGGTTCCCATAAAGGCACGGGTACGTTCAAACGACGGGCTGGTCGGGATGTCTGCAGGTCTGCCGCGCTCAGCGATCTCACCATTTTCCATGAACAGTATCTCGGTTGCAAACGAGGTTGCAAAATGCATCTCATGCGTCACAATCAGCATAGTCATGCCGTCAGCCGCAAGTTTTCGCATGACCTCAAGGACTTCACGCTTGAGTTCAGGATCCAGAGCTGATGTCGGCTCATCAAAGAGCATGACATCAGGATCCATCGCAAGAGCTCTGGCAATAGATACGCGCTGCGCCTGACCGCCGGAAAGCTGGGCAGGATAATAGTCGGCGCGGTCAGCCATGCCCACACGCTCAAGCTCAAACATTGCTTTTTTGCGTGCCTCGGCCTTGTCCATCTTTTTGACTTTGAGAAGTGCAATCTCCACGTTGCGAACAGCAGTCAGATGATCAAAGAGGTTGAAGTTCTGAAACACCATGCCCATTTTCTGGCGGTACTCATTGATCTTTGCGCCTGAGTGAGTGATCTCCTCGCCGTTGAGGTAGACGGAACCGGAGTCAGGCACGGTCAGCTGGTTGATGCACCGGAGAAGTGTACTTTTTCCCGTTCCTGACGGACCGATAAACGCTTTGGTATCGCCTTTGTAGACATCAAACGATACGGATTTGAGAACCTGTAGATCACCGTAGGATTTGGAAAGATTCTCGACCCGGAGAATGGGAGTTGCACTCATGTCTCTGTCACCTCATTGTTGCCGAATCCTGGGATGCGGACTTTCTTTTCCACCCGCTGAATAAGCATCATGCCGCCATAGTTGAGGAGGATGAAGATGATTGCACAGGTGAGATACAAAATCATTGGTTCACCGGTCTTGCTGATAACCTGACTGGTCCTGGTCAAAAGTTCTGCCACACCAATCACATATGCCACGGCCGAGTCGGTTAAGAGAACCGGATATTCATTTGACCATCCGGGAAGGGACAGTCGCAGGGACTGCGGCAGGATGATGGTTTTGATGCTCTGCCATCTTGTCATTCCAAGAGACCGCGCCGCAAGCATCTGACCATCGGCAATGGATAAGATTGCGCCGCGGAAAATCTGGGACTGGTATGCAGCACTTCTAAGTCCGAGAACTACAACTGCAACCGCGAATGCCGGTATGTCAAATCCGGTCATCGGGAAAAGTGCAAAGTAAAAGAGAAACAGAAGTACGATGTTTGGCAGGCCGCGGAAAAACCAGACGTAAATGTCAACCGCCCGTTTGATAATCCAGGGGCCGTAAACCTGTCCGAGCGTGAGAACAATGCCGCAGACAAATCCGACAAAGAGCGACACTCCAACTAAAGCGAGAGTGACGCACATACCTTCAAGAAGATAAGGCGCGGATTCAACTACGGCAGTAATTCCTTCAAACATGGACAGTCCCAAAAGTTAGTATATAGTATGACGCGACATCAAAAAAAGGGTATGGGATTACAGGACGCGATTCTCAGGCTGTTTTGCAGATGTTTTCATCCATTATGATAAGTCCGGCACTAACTGCATGATCGACTCCAGCTTCAATGCGGTCCTTGACTTGGGCGGTTGCTTTGAATCCGAGAACCACCGCGGTGTGGCGGATGAGATCTCCTTTGGGAGTGGAAAACTGTTTTGCAAGAATGGTTGCAGCGGCTGCGGCAATCTCATCGAGTGAGACGTCAGCTGGAGACCATTTAGAGGGACGTTCGCGCGGGGAGACTACACATTCAGGAACGAGAAGGAATCCTTCATCATCGCGGACAAGCCGTCCTTCAGTAATTTCGGCTTCGGCAACCGAGGTTATGCGGTCCCGCACAAGACCGGTCATGCGCGGAACGCGGCCGAGCTCTTTGATGCGTGCGGCAAGAACAGTTTCTGAGACCGGCCCTTCCACAGAGACGATCTGCACAATTGCAGTACCGAGAACCGAGTCCGGGACAGAGGCAAACTGATGATAACTTCCAAGAGAACACTCTTCGCATGCGATGTAGGGTGCAAGCTCCAGACTGAGTTTGGCAGGAGCGGAAGTAGTGGACGCAGATGAGGATGCCGGTACTTCTTCAACGGCTGCGGATTTTTTCACAGAACTTTTCGCAGATGGTTTTTGTTTGGCAGCCTGAGTTTGTTTTTTCTTCGGCGATTTTTTCGCGGCTTCAATCGCATCAAGCAGATCTTTGGTACAGGATGCCGGATGCTGGTACCATTCTGTTGCCCAGATGCGGATCAGATTCCATCCAAGTCCTTCCAGCACCTGAGTGCGAAGTCGGTCACGGTCGCGCGCAACCTCAGACGACCAGTAGTACGGACCGTCACACAGAACTCCTGCAAGATAGACTCCCGGAACTTTTGGATTTTCAACAGCAAGATCAATCCTGAACCCTGCGCACCCGACATTCTTTGAAACGGTGTAACCGTTGTCCTCCAGAAGTCGTCCGACTGTGTCTGCAAAAAGACCTGCCACATCATCATGCGCGGCGGCCGATACATCAAGCGGTAATGCAGGGTCTGCCGCGTAGCTGAGAAAAGTCGCAAGCGCAGAAATTCCTGAAGAAGATCCTGCATCAATCGCAAGATCAGTTCCCCGGAAGTTGGCAAACACTACACACCTCTCGCGGGCGCGGGTGATCAAAACATTGAGACGCCGCTCTCCTCCGTCCTGATTCAAGGGGCCGAAATTTTTACTCAGCTTATGATTCTCATCAAACCCGTAGCCGATACTGATCAGCATCGTGTCGCGCTCATCACCCTGAACGGTCTCAAGATTTTTCACGAAGAAATTTTCTCCGTTTTCAGGACGCATCAGAGCTTCAACATCAGGGTTGTCGCGGAGAAGAAGTTCGACCTCATGACGGATAACCTCCTGCTGGCGGGTGGAGAAGGTTGCGACACCAAGCGTCTTGTCAGGGAACCTGCGATAGTATTCGATGACAGCTTCGGCCACAGCTTTTGCTTCGCCACGGTTCACGCCTGCCTTGCCGCGCTCGTAGATGGTGTCCGGCAGGTGAACAAACGACAGCCCGAGATCAGGAGTCTCATGCATAGGGGAAGGGAAAACCATCAGGTTACCGTCATAGAACTCCTGATTGGACACCGCAATCAAAGACTCATGCCGTGAGCGGTAATGCCAGCGCAGACGTTTCGTCTGGTACGACTGTTTGCAGACATTGAGCAGACTCTCCATATCAGTGATGCTGGCAACTGACTCCGCGTCATCCTCATCCGCATCACTGGCAATCTGATCAAAAAATGCCGTCGGCGGAAGCTGACGCGAGTCGCCCATGACAACAAGTTGTTTTCCTCTCATCAGAGCACCGAGCGCGTCCTCCGGCCTGACCTGACTGGCCTCATCAAAAATGATGATGTCAAACTGTACCGAGCGCGGGTCAAGGTACTGGGCAACAGACAAGGGACTCATCATAAAGCAGGGTTTGATCTGCTGAATGAGCTGACCGGATTTGCTCATGAGCATCCGAATTGACATGTGACCGCGCTTTCGGTTGAACTCACCGGTAAGTACTCCCATCTCCGAGTCGCGGGATGCTCCCGAGTAGAGCTCGGGAATTTTTCCCTCAAGAATTGCTGCAATTCTTTTGCAGTTTTCCGCCACCGCACTGCGGTCGCATGCAGTGAACGCGGCGATTTTTTGTTCATGAGGAATTTTGGAGAACTTGGCAAGGACCGGACGTTCCGAAAGTGCGTCGCGCAGAAGTGAGTCCGCGTAACCGGTAAGAAATGCCGGAACCAGATCGCCCGGGACAAGTCTGTCGGTGAAGAGAAGGTCAACAACCGGTGCCGCCGCAGTTTCTCTGCAGTGATCAGTATAGGAGAGAAGTTTACTCCAGTGAATGATGCCGTCAATATCCGAAGACCAGAGGTCGCAGCGTTTGCGCTGTTCGGCAAAGGTTGGATCCTCCATCTCAGAGACACCAATCCGTGCGAAAAGTTTCGCGCGCGCATCGCTGTGGGCAAGAGCCGCAGTATCAACTTCGGCAAAGAGCGGGGTGACCGCGGCAGTTGTAATGGATCCTGAGCCAAGAAGCTCAAAAGTTTTTGCCGTCGCAAGCCCTTCCTTTACCATGAGCCGGACCGCAGTTATCCAGTCGGTGTATCTCGTAACCGCTGCGGGGTCAGTTTCTTCTCCGCGCCAGACCGGAGCAAACGCTGCGGCGTACAGCTGTTCATCCCTCGCCCATTCATCGCGTGCGGTGAGATAGTCACGGGCGTCAAGAAGATCAGTGAGAATCTGTGCATCAGGAGGAACAGCGCCGGTATAGTACGAGGAGATTTCTGTTTTGATCTCTTTGTAAGATCCAGAAAACATTTTGGCGATTGTTCCTTTGCCGGCAACTTCGCGGAACGCGGCATACAGTCTGCTCGGGTTGCGTGAAAAAATTTCCGGACGAAGTGATGCGAGGACGCGCGTGCGGTGAGCGGAAAGTTTCTGCATATTTGCCGTGAGTCTTGCAACCTCCGCAGGTTTGTCCCAGACAGGATGAGTGAGTGTGTTTGCATCAGCAGCAAACTCGCTCGTCAGCAGCCGGCAGGACTCAACCATCCGCGACACGCCTGTCTCTTCACGAGGAACGGGAACTCCGGTGAGATCAGACAGTTTGCGCATGCAGGAGAGAAGACTTTCGATGGCAATTCTGTAGGTTTCAACAAGCTCAAGAATTTCGTCGCGGTCCTGCGGCAGGACAAGGCCGGGACTACAGCCTGCCCACGGATGACGGGAGAGGGCACGGCCGGTTGGCATGAGCGCTGGAAGCAGGGCTTCGATGTCATGCAGTGCAGCGATTGCATCCTTGTACTGATCCGGAGTGATCTCTTTTGCGTTCGGAATAGCGACGCGCGGAATGCGGCGTGCCGGACCTTCGGGACTGTCTTCAAACTCGTAGCGGTACTGTTCGCGGATACCGAACAGATCGTAGGGCGTGAATGCACAAGCTCCGACAGGTGCGGCAAGTTCGCGGCAGTAACTGTCAAGCTCATGCCTGAGTGAATCGATCTGGAGATGGATGCTGTCTGTTGCCTGCGCGGTGGTGTTCGGATGCTGGATGCATCGTTCGAGCTCGCGGATGACTTCACCCTTTTTCGCTTTCTGACTGTGAAGTTCAAGACAAAATCTTGAAAGTCCTGCGGTGTCGAGACGCCTTTTCACCACTTCGAGAGCGGCCATTTTTTCAGAGACAAAAAGGACAGTTTTTTTGCGTGCCAGCATCTCGGCTATCATGTTGGCAATGGTCTGGGACTTTCCGGTACCGGGCGGTCCTTCGACAACAAGATTTCTGCCTGACTTTGCCTCTTCGATGACGGCTATCTGGGATGAGTCGGCATCCATGATGTTGTAGGATTTTTCAGACGGAAGTCTGATGTCGATCTCGTTTTCCGGAAAAGTTACACCGGCTTCACTTGCATCGGTCGAGCCGGGACGGAACAGTTCTGCAATGAGCGGATGGGTTTCCAGAGAAAAACCGTTGCCCCATGACTCAGGGTCAAGGTCTTTGAACATCACAAATTTGCGGAAACTGAAGAGATCAAGAGCAATCTCGGGACAGTACTCAAAGCCTTTTCCTCTGATTGCTGCGTCAACTGATGCGGCATAGGCGATGAGGCCGTCGGCAGTCTCGGGCATGGTGAACTCAGGGAGAGACACTCCCTGTTCGGCAAGTTTTGCCGAGAGCGAGAGCGAGGTTACGGCATCGTCACCGGTCCAGGTGAGGACATAGTTGTCTTTGACTTTTTGGCGGGTGAGCTCCACGGGGATGAGAAGAAGCGGAGCTTTGTAGAGTTTGTCAGGATGCTCGGCTTCCGACCAGCTGACAAAACCGAGAGCAAGGTAGAGGACCGGATAACCCTGTTCCTCAAAGACGGTTCTGGATTTATTGGAGAGAGCATACAGTCGCTGGCGAAGACTGATGTCGTCATATGGTGTTTTGAGAATGGTGTCCTGCTGTTTTGCGGTTGGCTTTGCAAAGGCAGGGTACTTCCACAGATTTTTTTCCTCAGCATCGGCCTCGGTTTTTTTACCGGCAGGATAAAACTTCATGCCTTTTTCGCAGATGACAAGGCTGTGGTAAACCGCTGCCGGCAGACAGTCGCTGATCTGAATGCTGCGGTTATTGGAAGGTTTGTAATGGAGAAGGTTGTTGCGCAGGGTGAGGTCTAAGAGACGTGAGCGCAGGGTGCCAAGCTCTGATGTTGTTTCGCCTGTTTTCATACAGTGGAATCCCCGTTTTCGGTAAGCTATTATTAGTGTGGGGGAGGTAACTAAGTTTTGGCGTGACGTTCGTTATTTTGTGAATGAGAGTTAACCATTCAAAAGAGTGTGCACAAATTTTACCGCACAAAATTTTCAAAAAAAAAGTTACGAAGAGATCTTCGTAAACACGTCAGTGTTGATGCTGCCAATCTTTCCCTGACGTGTGAGATAGTACTTCAGCCATCCGGGATCAGTACCGGTAGCACCACCGTCAAGCCAGTAGCTTAAGCGGATTGTTTTCTTTTCGTACCCGGGGAGACTCTCATAACTGTCACCGTCATGCATCATGACAATGTCAAAGTTGCCGGAGAGGATGCTGTCTTCAGAGATCTTTTTTCCATAATAACTGATCTTATTCCATGCATCGCTGCGATAGTACCAGCTGTACGGCCATGACTGATCAGATGCAATTGCAATTCTATCCGCAGCATCCATTTCTGCCATCATCTCCACAAGGTCCTCTGAGTTTTGAACCTGCACGATTGGCTCTGCAATGTCTGCGGGCGTGAACGCCACATGGAATGTCATTACCAAAAGAAATACACAGGCAATGATCATCAGCGGTTTGGTGTACTTTCCGGCAAACGAGAGCGCATATGCGGCAACAAAGATCATGGGCACAAGCTGGTGCAGTGAAAGCCAGGGAACTTTTTCACCAATGTATGCGTACGTGAGGCAGGCAATGATTGTCCAGTAGATGGCAAATCTGATGAACTCCTCCTGACGGTTCAGTGAGACCGGACGTTCCGGGCGACGGAACAGTTCTGCAAACGAGAACTTTTTTTTCGCCGGAGGCTCTGGTCCTGAAACAGTTTCTTCAGAGCTCTCGTACAGCTCTGCATCCGCAATTTCTTGGGCTGGTTCCACATCCGGTTTCTCTGTCTCGGACGGGCGGCGGAGATAGAAAACTACTCCGGCAATCGCAAGAATCAGAATCGGCAGCTCGTACAGCACGAAGAGCAGCATGTAATAGTAGGGCGGCCCGCCGATTCTCTGTTGATTGTGCATATTCAGCCAATGAGATATTGCTGACTGACCTGCCGTGAGAATTACTTCGGGGTGTGCACCAAACGAAGAGTAGAACAGACAGATAACTCCGGCAAACGCGATCACTGCGATTACAATATCGCGGAGCCACATCTTGGGGAACACAAGTTTTCTGCTCCAGACAAGATACAGGAAAAACACACCGAATGTCACAAGAACGAGCGGCATATTTTCTTTGGAACACATTCCAAGAGCAGCGGCAACTCCTGCGATCAGCAGATAATACCATTTTCCTTTCTGGATCCAGGCAAGGAACGCAACGACGATCAGCAGGGAAAAGAATACCACGAAGACATCATTGCGCAAAAATCGCGAGAAGTAGATCAGCTCAGGAGCAATCGCCATGAACGTTGCGGCAATGACTGCTGTTTTTCCTGACAGGTACTCCATCCGGTACAGACAGTACACCAGAGGAATCAGTGCAATGCCGAATATGCACGGCAGAACTCTTCCCACAAAATCCGAGTCGCCAAACAGTGCAAACATCCCGGCCGTCACATAGTACAGGAATGGGCCGTGGTACACAGGATCATAGATGTAGGTGCCTTCGGTTAACAGTTTGTAGGAAAACCATGCATGAATAGCCTCGTCATGATGAAACAGCTTGAGATCCAAAAACGCAAATCTCAAAATTATAGCAACAATCAGAATAGCAAAAAACACGTGCTCAATGCGAACACGGTCATGAATTTTTGACAAAAAAGTTGGAGCGGGCATAAGCCCTCACCTCCTTTAGTTCTCCAGAACAATCTCGATGCTGATATCCTTTGGAACCTGGATACGCATCAGCTGTCTGAGCGCACGCTCATCTGCGTCAAGGTCGATGAGGCGTTTGTGAACGCGCATCTGCCAGCGATCCCATGTCGCGGTACCTTCTCCATCCGGACTCTTCCGGATCGGCACGATAAGCCGCTTGGTCGGCAACGGGATGGGTCCTGCCAGATTTACACCGGTACGCTCTGCAATCTCTCGGATACGGGTACAAACCGTTTCCACTTTTTCATAATCCGTCCCTGTAAGGCGTATTCTGGCTTTCTGCATAATCAATCACCACAAAAAATATCGTGATAGATGAATTATCTCATCTGCTTTGGTTTAACGTTCAGAACGAGACCTGCTGCAACGGTCATACCCATATCACGGACTGCAAAGCGTCCGAGCTGCGGGAGTTCCTTTGCTTTCTCGATAACGAGCGGGCGGGTCGGCTGGATGGTACAGATTGCTGCGTCGCCAGCCTTCAGGAATGCCGGGTTCTCTTCCTTGACCTGACCAGTGCGCGGGTCGAGTTTCTTGTCAAGGGAGATGAACATACATGCAGTCTGGGAGGTGTGGCAGTGGAAGACCGGAGTGTATCCAACAGAGAGGACGGACGGGTGCTGGAGCACGACGACCTGTGCCTGGAACTCTTCTGCAACAGTCGGCGGGTTCTCGATCGGACCACAGACATCGCCACGGCGGACATCGTTCTTTGCGATACCGCGGACGTTGAAACCAACGTTGTCTCCGGGCATTGCCTGCGGGATTTCTTCGTGGTGCATCTCAATGGACTTAACTTCTCCCTCGACGTTTGCCGGCATGAAGGAAACTTTCATTCCTTTCTTTAAGACACCGGTCTCGATACGTCCGACTGGAACAGTTCCGATACCGGAGATGGTGTACACATCCTGAATCGGGAGTCTGAGCGGCTTGTCGGTCGGCATGTCGGGCTGCTTGAAGTCATCAAGTGCTGCCATAAGGGTCTTACCCTTGTACCACGGGGTGTTGGCGGATGCGGTCTTGATGTTGTCGCCAACGAATGCGCTGATTGGGATGAACGGAGTCTCGGCCGGTTTGAAACCAACAGAGGCGATGAGCTTGGACATCTTGTCCTTTGCATCGTTGTACTTCTCTTCAGAGTAGTTGACAGCGTCCATCTTGTTGATTGCAACAATGATCTGGTTGATACCAAGAGTCTTGGACAGGAAAACGTGTTCCTTGGTCTGGTCCATCGGGCCTTCAGTTCCGGACACAACGATGATTGCTGCGTCGGCCTGGGATGCACCGGTGATCATGTTCTTGACGAAGTCACGGTGACCCGGACAGTCTACAACGGTAAAAGAGTACTTCGGAGTCTCGAATTTCTTGTGGGCGATATCAATGGTGATACCTCTCTCACGCTCTTCCTTGAGGGAGTCCATTACCCAGGCGAACTCGAAGGTTCCCTTACCCTTGGATTCTGCTTCCTTCTTGTATCCATCAAGTACGTGCTGCTGTACGACGCCGCTCTCGAAAAGAATGCGACCGACAGTGGTGGACTTACCGTGGTCAATGTGACCGATAACGGCAAGGTTCATGTGGGGCTTTTCTGCTGCCATAGTAATTTATCTCCACTTTGACTCATTGATAGATACTGCATAGCGCATGTATCTGTCTCAATACGAGTATAACAGATTCGATGTGGAACCATATAAAATAATCTATGAATCAGGGCATGGCATTTTGAGTCCTGAGTCGTAGGCTGAAATGCGATCAATACTGATGAGAGGGGATGAATAAATGAATTTTGAATAAGGCCAATGGAATCGATAGACTAATAGGGATTTGAGGCAGTATTTTGAGTTATGAAGACATTACCCCTGAATAAAAAAGAAAACGGAAAAGCTACCGTTGTATGCCAGGGAAAGGAAGTATCAGTTCACAGCACCTGCGTGTTCTGCGCGCACTGCGCGGGCATCCGGGTAAACCGACGGGTGACGCCAAATCCGTACGCCCAGTCGCTTCGCGGATCAAAAGGCGGCCTTCCCATGGATCAGCATCTGATGGAAGGAATGATGATGTTCAATACAGTTATCGAAGACAAAAGCTCGACTGATATTGAGTGCGCAGACGATGCCGGTACCGGTTTTGCCACGCTTTCGCGCAGACGCTGATTCAGATACAAAAAGCAAACATGAGTACAACTGCGGCGCGGGCAATTTCATTGCCGGCACCCGTGACATCTCCGTTCACGCCGCCGAAACATCTGCGCGCAACGTACCAGAGAACGACAAACACGAAAAACGCCGCGACAAATCCTGCGGCAACCACCATTTTTTCCGGAAGCAGAAGTAGCGGAAGTGCAAGAATGCAGGTGTAGACTGCAAACCTTCGTTTGGAGAGTCCGTAGATGTAACTCTGGATTCCTTCATGAAACGGTTTTCCAAGTGCGGAGAAAAGACCCATCACCATTTTGCCGAACACTTCCCCAGAGAGAACTGCCGCCGCAATTGCAAGAGGAGGGAGGGAGGCGAGGCCTGAGAAGGTGATGAGAAGAATGATCATGCCAAGCGCGAGCGCGCCCGCGCCAACATTTCGATCGGTCATTGCGGCAACTCGTTTCTCACGGCTCCCATGCGCCATAAGTCCGTCACCAAGATCCAGCAGTCCGTCAAAATGGTTCGCACCGGTAATGAAGAGAACAAGAGCGAGGGTGAGTGCGGCAACCACGAGGGAGTTGGAGTACCCGAAGTACCAGGCAAGAATTCCCGGCAGTGCAGAAATCGCGCCGGTCACGTAACCTGCAACCGGGTACAGCCAACTCCGACGCGCGAACTGATCAAAGTCCGCGGGGGTTCCCAGAGGAAGGATCGTAGTAAACTGCAGCAAGGCACGAACCGACTTCATATCTATTATTCTTGGAGTCTGAAACGATTATAATAATTTCCCGTTGATTTCGAGTTTGTAGTCTGCCTCCCGCGAAAAAACATCGCTGCGAAACGAAAACACGAGAGAAGTAATTAGTTTATGATTTTAAGATTTTTTTAGAATAATCAGCATTTTTCACAGGATGGCATCCTATTGATCGTCGAAAAAAAGATATATGGTAACGTCCAAATTACGTTAACGAAAAAATCGTTAACAGAAAAATCGTTTGCAACGAGAACGTTGTCAGCCACAGAAAAAAATCGGGAAAAAACATGGCAAAAAGTTTAGAGGTACTTTCATCAGCAGTTCAGCAGGCAGCCGACACCTGCTATGCGGTTCCGGGATATCCAATAACCGAACTTGCCGAATTGTCCGATGCAGAGTACACCATCAATGAAAAAATTGCACTGGAGTATGCCCTTGGCGACTCGCTCTCCGGCAGACGAAGCATAGTAATCGTAAAAAACGTCGGCATGAACACACTCTCAGACTCACTGGCAACAGCCACAGTGCAGGGAGTACATGCAGGAGTGGTAATTATTGCAGGAGACGATGTCGAACTCTCCGCCTCGCAGACCAGACAAAACTCCTGCCACTTTGGAAACCTCGCAGACGTGCCGGTCTTCGAGCCGGACGCAGATGAACTCCACAACATCGTCGAGGTTGCCATGCAGACATCAGAGACCTACTCGCGGGTTGCAGTAATACGAATTACATCCACAACTCTTTCAAAAAAAACCGAGCGACGAACACCACCACAGCACCGGCAGTCTCCGAAAAAAGAGTTCCCAAAAGATCTGACAACAAAAGGAATGTGCGAACATGCGGAGAATCTCACCGCAGAAATGAGAGGAGAAAAAAATTATCAGAAAAAAATTCCCGAGACATACCAGAGTGCAGGGAGCATAACAACATTCTGCAGACACTGTCCGTACAAACCGCTCCTCTCTCTCCTGAAAGAAAACAATCGAAAAATAATTGCCGACACCGGATGTTCACTGCTCGCAAAAAAACCACCCTATGAACTCTCCCTTGCAAACTACGGCCTTGGATCATCACCGGCAGTAGCCGCAAAAAGTACAGGAGTGGCTCTCAGCGGAGATTATGCGATACTGCACTCAGGACTCAACGCCCTCATTGACATTGCAGAAAAAGGACATCCACTGCTCTGCATTATCTTACAAAACAGAACACTCGCCATGACCGGCGGTCAGAAATGTCCGGACATTACCAGGTATCTCTCCTGCTTTCATCCGAGAACAATTTCTGCAGAAGAGATCGAAGAACTTGAAAAAGAACTGAAATCAGAACAAAACGGACTGAAAATACTCATCGTATCAGGAACATGCCCAAAAGAGGAACATCATGAAATCATTCCCTATTGAAATCTGTGACGTAACACTGCGGGACGGAGAACAAACTCCGGGCGTATCCTTCACCTGCAAAGAAAAACAGGATATAGCGCAATGTCTTGCAGACATCGGAGTCGAGATAGTCGAAGCCGGATTTCCAAGTGTTTCGACCGAAGAAAAAAAGACCATAAAGGCAATCGTGGATATGGAACTATCTTCGAGAGTATGCTGTCTTGCCAGATGCGTCCAGCCGGATATCGACGCAGCACTCGACTGTGGCGTAGATCTCGTAAGCATATTTTTCGCAACCTCAGACCTGCATATCAGAGTAAAATATCGCAAAACCCGGGAAGAGATGCTGGATACAGCACTGTCCATGCTGGATTATGCGGTTGATCATGGCCTGAGCGTCAGATTTTCCGCTGAAGATGCATCGAGAACAGACATCGGATTTCTCAAACAGATGTACCGCGAGGGAGCCGAGCGCGGAGCTGCATACAGCAGTTTTGCGGATACGGTAGGGTGCATGACGCCGGTAATGATGTATGATGTTGTCAGAGAAATCAAAAAGGATCTGAAAAATCCCCTGTGTGTGCACTGCCACAATGATCTCGGATTTGCGAGCGCAAACACCTTCACGGCAGCACAGGCAGGAGCGTTCCAGCTGCACACAACCGTAAATGGAATTGGTGAGCGGTGCGGCAACGCTTCACTGGAAGAAGTTCTGGTAGCACTGAGGATGCATAACGGAACAGACAAATATGATCTGACAGAACTCACCAGACTCTCAAAACTCGTGGAACAGTACTCAGGAGTTGTGGTTGCCAAAACAAAACCCGTGGTTGGCGAACATGCATTTGTGCATGAAAGCGGAATTCACATCGCCGCTTTGATCAAAGACCCGCAAACCTATGAGTACTACCCGCCGGAGATGGTTGGTGCAAAGCAGAAACTCATGCTTGGAAAACACACCGGACGAAAAGGACTCGAACACATCCTCACAACCCTGGGATACACCTGTTCAAACGAACAGACCGACGAAATTCTTGAAAAAATCAAAGCGGCCGCAGAGGCAAAGCAGAGCATAACAACAGAGTACCTCTCTGAAATTATTGCGGAAACGAGGAGCAGTGCATCATGAAGGAAACACTTTCGGTGAGGATACTCGGCGCAGAAGAAGGAGCCTTTGTGGACCGAAAAGTTGACCGGGCCTACGCGCATGATGGAACAGGAACGCAGACACTTGCAGCATACCAAAACTTCATAACAAAAAATGCAGGAGTGAAAAGTCCGGAAAAGATCTCCATAATATATGATCACATCGCTCCTGCAAACAACTCAACAACAGCAAACCTTCAGGGACGTCTGCGGAGTTTCTCCAAAGAAGAGAATTTCTCATTCTATGATGTGGGCTCTGGAATCTGTCACCAGATAATGAGTGAAGGAATCTGTCTCCCGAATGAAATTGTTGTCGGGGCAGACTCTCACTCCTGTACTCTTGGAGCTCTCGGAGCATTTGCTACCGGAGTTGGCGCTACCGACATGGCAGGAATCTGGGCGACCGGTCAGACATGGTTTCGCGTACCGAAATCCATCGGCATCCATCTGGACGGAAAACTCAGCGGTCATGCGGAGGCGAAGGATGTCGCACTGACGTATGTCAGAAATCTTGGAATGGACGGAGCCACCTATAAATCTCTGGAGTTTATCGGTGAAGGAGCAACGGCAATGCCAATGGATGCAAGACTCACGCTCTGTAACATGGCCATTGAAACCGGAGCAAAAACCGGAATGTTTTACGCGGACCAATTGACGAAAACCTATCTGAAAAACTACGGAGTTGAGGAAAAAAAGATCTCTCTGCAAAAGCCGGAGGACTGCGACTACGAAAAAGAGATCTATCTTGACCTTGAGAGAGTCGAGCCGCTTCTTGCAGTAAACAACAGAGTGGACACAGCAGTTCCGGTAACCAGATACGCAGGAACGCAGGTTGATCAGATCCTTGTCGGGACCTGCACGAACGGGCGCTATGAAGATCTTCAGAGGTTTGCAAACATCGTCAGAGGAAAACAGGTTGCCGTCAGAACACTGATCGTTCCGGCATCAAAGGAGGTCTACAGCAGAGCAGCCGCGTCAGGCATCATCACGGATCTTGTCAATTCCGGGTGCGTCATCTGTCCTCCCGGATGCGGCCCATGCCTCGGAGTTCACATGGGAGTCCTTGGAGAAGGGGAGCTTGGTCTCTCAACAGCGAACCGCAACTTCAAAAATCGGATGGGTGTTGGAGCAGAGTATTATCTCTGCTCTCCGTCAACTGCTGCGGCAAGTGCCCTGACCGGAGAGATAACATCACCAGATGTACTCTCAAAAGGGAGACTGAAATGATCATCTCAGGCCACGCGGTAGTGATCGGTGATGATGTTGACACTGATATGATAATTGCCGGCCGCTATCTGAGAACGATTGACAAGTCGGTCTGGGTCGATCATATCTTTGAAGATTATGATCCCTGTCTCGCCGGAAAAATGAACGGCGCAGTACTTGTTGCAGGAAAAAATTTCGGCTGCGGCTCTTCACGCGAGCAGGCAGTTGTGGCTCTCAAGGAAGCAGGAGTACGCGCAGTCATTGCGCAATCATTTGCGAGAATATTTTTCCGGAACAGCATCAACTACGGACTCCACATCATTGAAGCAGATTTTTTCTGCGAGGACGGAGTGCCGGTCGTATACAACTCGGAGACTGCCGAAATTACAACGGAAAATATTTCCTGCAAAGCAGCACCACTTTCGACGCGCATGCAGGAGATTCTTCTTGCCGGCGGGCTCGCTGAATATCTCTCAACAAAGGTGCAGGATGATGACGAAGATTGCAATTGTTGAAGGAGACGGCATCGGCCGGGAGGTAATTCCTGAGGCAGAAAAAATTCTCAGATTTTTTTTGCCGAACGCAGAGTTTGTCAAGGTAGAGCTCGGTTTTGATCAGTGGAAAAAAACCGGTTCGGCATGTTCCAAAGAAAACATGACAACTCTCAAAGAGATGGATGCAGTTCTCTTCGGAGCAGTCACTACTCCTCCCGACCCTGAGTACAAAAGCGTCCTTCTTGAGATACGCCATGAACTGGATCTATATGCAAACATTCGCCCGGTCAAATCTGAATCGGTTGATCTCGTGATTGTCCGGGAAAATACCGAGGGCCTCTACTCTGGCATTGAAGAAATCGGAGAGGATAAATCAACCACGCTTCGGGTGATTACCAAAGCCGGCAGCAGACGAATTGCAGAAAAAGCATGTTCACTCAACATCCAGAGAAACCAGAATACACCACTGGTGATCGGACACAAAGCAAATGTGCTAAAGTCAGACATTCTCTTCCGGGACACCTGCATCACTGTCGCAGAATCACAAAATCTGCCGGTCCGCTCCATGTTCATTGATGCCCTGTGTCTTGACGTGCTGCTTCATCCAGACCGGTACGATGTGATCGTAACGACAAACATGTTTGGAGATATTCTCAGTGATGCGTGCGGATATCTGACCGGTGGACTCGGGATGCTGCCGAGTGCAAACATCGGAGAAAATCATGCACTCTTTGAACCGGTTCACGGAAGCGCGCCTGACATCGCAGGCCGCAACATCGCAAACCCCATCGCAGCAGTCAGGAGTGCTGCAATGCTTCTTGAGTATCTTGGAATGAAAACTGAAGCAGAAAAAATCGAAAAAGCAGTCCAACAGACCCTTTCCTTGAGGATTGTCACACCTGATCTTGGAGGAAATGCGTCCACGCGTGATGTCGGAGAAAATATTCTGGCGAAAATATCCGAACATCAGAGGTCTTGATAATCTTTGCAGACACAATTAAGTTCTATTATGTCTTTTGTGTCAGCTCGGGCAGACTTTGAACCAGAATCCCCCATGTTCGCACTCATCCTTGCAAACAGTCTTGTGTCCACTATCCCCGGAGTTTCGGGTGCCGGAGAAAGTCCGGAAAAAAGTCTGCTTGTTCCCCCGCTTGATGCAGAGCTCATCATCAACGGAGAGATCACATCCGCCAACATCACGCCGAACACGCCGACCGGCTGCCCGACGCCTGCGGTCCTCACGCTTGCCATGATGGATCTGATCGGCATGCATCCGCTCATGATTTCAGCGGGCATCGAGTCAGAGATTACCGTGCCGCACATGAATCTCGGCGGCAAAATCGGCGGAGATCCAAGACTCGGTGACGCAGTGCCCGATGCGCAGAAACTTTACGAGAAAGGGAGATGGATCGGCGAGTACCTTTCACAGACCAGTGACATGCTGGTGCTCGGCGAGTGCCTCCCCGGAGGAACAACGACCGCACTCTGCGTACTGCGCGCGCTCGGATATAACGCAAAGGTCAGCAGCTGTCTGGTGGAAAATCCGGTCAGCAAAAAAGAAGAGATCGCAACCGAAGCGGTCGCAAAAGTTGCGGAGGCAGGAGTGTCTGACCCGCTCAAAATCGTCTCGATGATCGGTGACCCCATGATTCCGGTAGCCGCAGGAGTTGCAGAGGGCTACTCAGGAAAACTTTTCCTTGCCGGAGGAACCCAGATGCTCGCAGCAGCAGCAGTGATCAGAGCACTTGGAAACACCGTGCCTGACATTGTAACCACCTCTTATGTCTATAATGATACTTCAGCAACATTCCGCGAAACCGCTGCGGCAATTGGTGCTGACGCCTACTATGTTGATCCTGCATTTGACGAACTCGGCCATGCAGGCCTTGCACGCTATGCAAAAGGCGAGATCAAAGAAGGATCAGGTGCCGGAGGGGCAATGTTTCTTGCAAGCCTTCTCGGCTACACTCCTGAAGAGATCAAGGCTGCCGTCAAAAATCATGTTGAGATCTATCAGTAATGGACGAGACTGCACTCATCAGAACATGTGTTGAAGAAGCAGGATTTCACTGTCTCTGCTGCGGCGCATGCTGCAGCGGAGATGACAACGAAGTGATGGTCACTCCCTCAGAAATCCAGACCATCATGGACGCAGCAGGCCTCGCCTGGAATGAGATCGCTGAACCGTACCCGGAATGGATCACAGAGACTGACGCTTCGATTACCTTTGGCTGGGTGATTCGCAGAGGTGCGGACGGCAACTGTATGTTTCTCAAAAACAACCGATGCACCATCTATCAGAATCGTCCGCATATCTGCCGCACCTACCCGTTCATGCTGGACGGCAGTGAACTCATCATCTCCGAATGCCCGGGATGTAAAGTCGGAGAGAGAACAAAAGAAGCAGAAGAGATCACAAAAGATCTTCTGAGACGAAGAGATGCTGAGGACGAAGAATTTTTCCTGACCAAAAAGCAGTATCAAAAACATAGTATAATCTCAGGGTCAACGATTGTCTTCGATAGCAGAGGAGCGCATCCCATCATCATACCCCCGGAAAAATTATGACAGAAATACATATAGTTGGAACCGCCCATGTTTCGCAGAAAAGTATCGACGAAGTCCGCGAAGCAGTTGACACGTATAACCCTGACGTCATCGCCATCGAACTGGATCCGGGAAGGTTTGCCGCTCTCAAGCAGCAGATGAAAGAGGCAGAGGACGCGGCAAACGGAGTTGAACCGGTCGCGGAAAAACCCGAGTCCCCTGAGGTCAAGGATCTCCTGAAAGGCAACTTCACCTTAATGCTGGTTCAGTGGATTTTAGCCTATGTCCAGAGAAAAATCGGCATGAACGTCGGCATCGAACCGGGAGCTGAGATGAAGGAAGCGATCCGGCTTGCCGAAGAACGCAACATCAGAGTTGTTCTCATCGACCGAGACATCAAAATCACGCTCGCACGCTTCTGGGGAGGCATGAAGATCCTCGAAAAGATCAAACTGATCTGGGCCTTGATGCAGTCGATGTTTGTCGATGACGATGAGGACGACGATGCGATCGGTGGAATTGATAAGATCTCAATTGACGAGCTGACGAATCCTGACATCATTGAGATGGCGCTCGAAGAGTTTCATAAGTTTTCGCCGAACGGAGCCCGGGCACTCATCGATGAACGCGACGCGTATCTCGCGCACGGAGTAATTGATCTTGAGAGAAGTCATTACGAGCGTGCGGTCGTTGTTGTCGGCGCAGGACATGTTCCGGGAATCACGAAATACCGCGAAGACCCTTCCACTCTTCCACCGGTCGCAGAACTCCTCGCCCGTCCGAAACGCTATCCATGGGGAAAAATAATCGGCGGACTTTTCGTCGTAATGTTTGCCGTGATCATTCTTGCGATCGCATTTTCCGGTGCGACCGAGCTGCTCATCTGGGCAATCATCTACTGGGTGCTGCTGCATGCACTCTTTGCCGGCGTCGCAACGCTTCTCGCCCGCGGCCATCCGCTCTCGGCAGCAACCGCTGCGGCTCTTGCATGGATGACGTCGCTGAATCCGTTCCTTGCTGCGGGATGGTTTGCGGCAATCGTTGAGGCAAAAATGCGGCCGCCAACAGCTGGAGACTTCAAGGCAATTGCAAAAGCTGACACGATTGGCGAGATGTTTTCTGTTCCGCTGTTTCGCATTCTGCTTGTTGCGGCATGCGCCAACATCGGAAGTATGGCGGCAACGTTCTGTTTCTTCATCTTCTTAACGCCGCTTCTCGGTGTTGACCTTGAGATGATGACGCAGATTCTCATGACCGGCCTTACGAACCTCTGGCAGTTTCTGACCGGCTGGATCTAATTTTTTTATTTGAAAATTTTTTTTTCAAAATAATTTTTCTTGGAGTAACCACAGAATGCACAGAGTTACACGGAGCTTCACAGAAATGCGATTTTGTTTTCCGTGAAGCTCCGTGATATTTCCGTGCATTCCGTGGTTATTCCAAGCAAAGCCGCGCACATCAGAATCACACCGCATAACTCCTGTTCAAAAAATTTCCTCAAAGATCTTCTTACCCATTCAGAAAGGCTCTTTACTTCTCCTGCATAAGGAGTAATTATGAATGTGAGAAATCCGGGAATCGCAAACTTTGGAGTTACCATTATCCAGTCGCGGCACAGCGTCCGCAAGTTCAAGGATGAGGAAATTCCGCAGGAGTTCATTCGAAAATCCCTCGAGTGTGCGTCCAAAGCACCAACCGGCAGAAACAAACAGCCATGGATTTTTGTTGTCGTCAAAAACAAGGACACGCTGGAAAAAATTGCCGAGCTTGCACCCAATGGAAAGTTCATTGCAGGAGCAGCGGTCGGCATCCTTGTCTTTGGTGAGGCTGACTGGAAATTCGCTGTGGAAGACTGTTGTGCAGCCACCGAAAACCTGCTCCTCGCTCTGCATGCCTACGGCTACGGAGGATGCTGGATTGCAGGAAACCAGATGCCCTACGCTGATGCAGTGCAGAAACTTGTCACCGTTCCGGAAACCTACAAACTGGTATCCATTGTCGCTGCAGGAGTTCCTGACGTAGGCGGCATCACTCTCGCTGAAAAGACCCCGCTTGACAAGCTGGTCTTCTCCGAGAAGTATCACTGAAATGATCGAGAAACCGTCATCAGATCCCCTGCATCTGATCGATGCTTTGAGCGCAAAACATCTGATCGATGAAGGGGAGATAACAGTAATAGATGTCAGGACAAAACCGGAGATTGAAGAGAGCGGTGTCATCGGGGACGCCGCATGGATCGATTTCCGCGACCCTGACTTTGCCGAAAAAATGAATGCCCTGCCCAAAAACACCATGTATCTGATCTACTGTCAGTCAGGAGTTCGCGGACTGAAAGCCGGTCAGATGATGGAGAAGCTTGACTTTTCCAACATCTATGTTCTGCAGGGCGGCATCCTTACCTGGATGCGTGCGGGACTCCCGCTTCTGCACCAGGAAATTTAATCTCTATTTTTTCTTCTGTATTGTTCGTAGCTCCGCCCACGGAAAAACGGAAAACATAGAAATAAAAAAAATCACGGAGCAGACGAGAACAGCACGGAAATGAATTATTTTTAGATTCAGTGATGTTCACGTCTGCTCCGTGATATTTTTCTGTGTGTTCCGCTTTTCCGTGGGCGGCTCAACATTAAGATAGAAAGTCCACCCAGCATCAACCTTATCCCCTTTCTTCACCAAATTATCTCACATGGTCAGACCGGTTTTACAGGTCGCACTGGATCTCACGGAGCTATCCCGCGCAGAAAAAATTGCAGAGGAGGCGGTTGCCGGAGGAGCCGACTGGATAGAGATAGGAACTCCGCTCATCAAAAGCGAGGGAATGGAAAGTGTTCGGAGACTTCGGAGTATATTTCCCAATAAAACCCTTGTCGCAGATCTGAAAACCTCAGATACCGGAGCTCTTGAAGTGGAGATGGCGGCAAAAGCCGGAGCAAATGTTGTCTGCGTGCTCGCCGCAGCAGACAATGCCGTAATCTCAGACGCACTTCGCGGCGCAGCACTCTACGGCGTAGAAATAATGGCAGACATGATGAACGTGAAGGACCCGAGCGCCCGAGCCGAAGAGCTCGCTGGCCTTGGCGTTCAGATCATCAACGCTCACGTGGGAATCGATCAGCAGATGGAAGGAAAAGATCCGCTCGACCTTCTTGACACTCTTGGAAAACTCCCGGTAAAGATCGCAGTTGCCGGAGGACTCAACGCAAAAACTGCGGCGGCAGCAGCTGCCCGCGGAGCAGACATTGTGATTGTTGGAGGAACGATCATTAAGGCTGCCGAAGTACAAGCCGCGACCGCAGCCATTCGCACTGCTCTTGACAACCCGAACATCGAAGTTGCGGAGAAAAAATCCCTCGATGATCAGATTCGTGAACTGCTGATGACGGTCTCTGCCCCAAATGTGACCGACGCTCTCTACCGCAAAGGTGCGATGGCAGGACTTGCCGAGCGGCATGTCCCGCATAAAATGATCGGCAAGGCCGTGACCGTGCAGACATTTGGCGGCGACTGGTCAAAGCCGGTGCAGGCAATCGACTTCTGTGAGAGAGGAGATATTCTTGTCATCAACAATGACGGAAAAACCGACATCGCGCCATGGGGAGAACTTGCCACACGGTCGGCAATCAATCGCGGCGTTGGAGGCATCGTCATTGACGGCGCGGCTCGCGACTGGGATGATATCGTAACACTCGACATTCCAGTCTTCGCAACTGCGGTGCAGCCGAACGCAGGAGAGCCGAAAGGCTTCGGTGAGATCAATGCAGAGATCACCTGTTGCGGCCAGACCGTTCGGGCGGGCGACTGGCTGATCGGTGATCAGTCAGGCGTCGTAGTAATCCCAAGAGAGCGGGCTTACGAAGTTGCCAGACGTGCGGTTGAGGTGTTCAAAAACGAAGTCCGCGTCCGCGAAGAGATCCGCCGCGGCGGAACACTCGGCAGTCTCGCACAACTGCTGCGCTGGGAGAAAAAATAATGGCGAGGAAACCAACCGTCACAAACCCTACCGACCCGGTACTCTGGTGCAAAGAGGCGGCCGCACGAATTGAACAAGAGGATTCGAAGGGCGCAATCTACTGCTATCAGGAGTCGCTGAAGATCAGGGCCAACGTTCCTGATGTCTGGTATAATCTCGGAGTTCTGCTCGAACAGACCGGAGAGCAGACCGCAGCGTTCGGCTGTTACACAAAATCTGCCGAGATGTTTCCGCAGGATTACCGGTTCCCTGCGGAACGTGCGAGACTTTTTGCTGCGGGCGGAAAATATCTGGACGCGGTGATTGCCGTGAGTGATGCTTTGGCGATCAATCCGCACGCTTCGCAGCTGCATGCAAACAAAGCCGGGTATCTGATTCCTGCAGGAGACGCTGCAGGAGCAATCACATCAGCAGACGCGGCTCTTGCAATTGATCCGATCAATGCTGCGGCATTTGCCAACAAGGCAAACGCGCTGATTGTTCTTGGGAAAAATTCCGAGGCAGAGGTTGTCCTTCGCGAGGGGAGAGAGGCACAGCCCGTGGATGAACGGATTGCAAAGATGCTCGCAAATCTTTTGGTGAGATCAGAAAAGTTTGAAGAGGCACTCGCCCTCACGGATGTTGTGCTGGAGGCGCTGCCAAATGACGATGCGGTCTGGAGCATTCGAGGGGCGGCGTGTGCGTACCTCGGAAGAAAGGATGAGGCGGTCTCTGCATTCGAGCGGGCGATGAAGATCAATCCGAAAGAAAAATCCTATCGCAGCAATCGCGATGCGATCAAAAATTCCTGAAAAATTTTTCAGACCTTGTGTTGTGATGAAGGCACAAGCACAAGACCTGATGCGAGAATTTTTTCAACAGCTTCGTCAAGGGAAATGTCGGCGTTGGAGATGTAGACGACAAGCGTCGGCGTCTCCGCACTTCGCGACGCGTACGCATACTGAATGTTGAGGCCTGCTGCACCGAACTTGGACGCAACTTCATACAGCCCGCCAGGGACATCAATCATCTTCACCGCAACGACGTCGGTGAACTTGAGCAGATAATTTTTCTTTTCAAACGCTTCGTACGCAACGTCCGGCTTGTCCACAACCGCCCGCACCACACCGAAGCGATCTGCTTCAGCAATGCAGAATGCGGAGATGTTCACGGAATTGTCCTGAAAAATTCTGGCAATCTCGGCAAGCGTTCCCGGAGTATTCGGAGCAAAGATGGAAAGCTGTTTGATAATGTACTGGTTTTTCATCGGAGATCACTACTACGTATCTCCCACGAGAGAACGTATTAAACTTTGGATGGTTTTCATCGGATGTTCTGCCGCCCACGGAAAAACGGAACACACAGAAATTTTACAGAAAAACATCACGGAGCAGACGTGAACATCACGGAATTTTTTTAAAAATGTGATGACTATTTTTTTGGAAATTTTTTTCAGAAAAAAATCTTGGAGAAAAATTTCCGTGTGTTCCGTGGGCGACTCAAGATTATAAATCAAAACGCAAGAAAAAAATATCACGGAATTTTTTTTAATGTAACGCTAATAAAAAATTAATTTTCTTTTGAAAAATTTTTCAGAAAAAAATTTGAAGAAAAATTTCCGTGATGTTCACGTCTGCTCCGTGATTTTTTCCGTGAAATTTCTGTGTCTTCCGTTTTTCCGTGGGCGGAAGAAAAAAAATTAGAAGTTGTAATCCGTTGCCGGAACAAGTTCAAGTCCTGCGGCAAGAATTTTGTCCACAGCCTCTTCAGGATTTGAGACCTTCACAATCAACGTTCCAAACTCTCCGGTCCGGAATGCATACGCATACTCAATATTGATACCAATATTGCCAAGCGTACTCGCAGCCTCAAAGAGACCGCCCGGGACATCAGCCATCTTCACGCCTAAAACATCCGTGTACTGAAGAGCATAATTTTCTTTGGAAAATGCCGCGAACGCAACATCCGGCTTGTCCACAATCGCCCGCACCACACCAAAGCTGTTGGCCTCTGCAATGCTGAACGCATGGATATTCACCTGATTCTCCTGGAAAATCTTTGCGATTGCTGCAAGCTTTCCTGACTTGTTCTCCGAGAAAATGGAGAGCTGTTTGATGAAGTACTTACTGTTCGTCATGTTAGAACACCCGGGTGTCAATGACGCGTTTTGCTTTCCCCTCAAAACGCGGGAGGGAGTTCGGCGGGCAGAGCTCAACTTTTGCGGAAACATTCAGCGCATCACGGAGAGTTCGTTCAACACGGAACTGCAGACCGATCAGACCATTGATACTGTCCGTCATCGCATCCGGCTTCAGCTCCACTTTGACCAGCATGTCATCAAGAGGGCCGTTGCGGGTAACCTCCAGCATAAAGTGGCTCGTCAACTCAGGCAGGCGGAGAAGCGCATGCTCAACAGCGGACGGAAACACATTGATGCCGCGAATAACCAGCATGTCATCCACTCTTCCCTGAAGACGGTCAATGCGCGGAGACGTTCTGCCGCACGGACACTCATCCGGGAAAATGGAAGTGATGTCACCGATCCGGTAGCGGATCATAGGGATTGCTTCCTTGGTGAGAATGGTCATCGTGAGTTCACCCTTCTCGCCGGCCGGGAGACTCTCGCCGGTTTCCGGATCAATGATCTCGGTGTAGGCGATGTCACCAGAGATGTGCATACCGTTCAGCTCCTGACAGTCGGTAAACATGGGGCCGGAGATCTCGGAGGTTCCAAAGATGTTGTGAGCGGTTACGCCTGACTGATCGTAAATGTAGCGGCGCATCGATTCCGACCATGGCTCTGCACCAAGAACTGCCGTCCGAAGTTTTGTGTCCTTAGAAATATCCACACCGATTTTTTTCGCGACATCAATCAAGTGAACAAAGTAGGATGGCGTGCAGGCGATTGCTGTTGTCTCCAGATCCTGAATCAGTTCAATCTGCCGCTCGGAGTTTCCGGTCGATGCAGGAATTACCGTTGCGCCGAGTTTTTCTCCGCCGTAATGCAGACCGAGGCCTCCGGTGAAAAGACCATACCCGTAGGCAACCTGTAAAACATCGCCGCGGCCAATACCGCAGGAGGCCAGAGACCGTGCGACCGCTTCTGACCAGGTATCCAGATCATTTTTCGTGTAGGCGACCACTGTCGGTTTGCCGGTCGTTCCTGACGAAACATGGTATCTGACCAGATCCTCTTTGGGACAGCAGACAAGTTTGTCAGGATAGTTGTCACGGAGATCGGTCTTGCGCATGAACGGCAGCTTTGTGATGTCAGAGATCGATTTTATGTCAGACGGGAGAACGCCTGCGGCCTTCATCTTGTCATGATAGAAGGGTGACTTTGCATAGAGTCGGTCGACGAGGACCTTCAGTTCCTGATACTGAAGTTTTTCCAACTCAGCTTTTGGAAGTGTTTCAATTTTTTCATTATAGTATGCCATACTCAGATAACCCTCCGGTCAACCACACGTTTTGCCTTCCCTTCAAATCTGGGAAGTGATCCCGGCTCAACCAGACGAATGGTGGCGCGAAGCGTCAGTGTCTCGTGCAGGGCCTTGCCGATTTTGTTCTGAAGTCTTGCGAGATCGCTCAGCTCGCCAGAGAAAATGTTCTTGTTGATCTCAACATCAATGGTCATCTCGTCAAGATGATTGACCCGGTCGATGTACACCATAAACTGGTCGCCGACCTCAGGAATATTCTTGAGCACATGCTCAATCTGGGACGGGAACACATTGATGCCGCGAACGGTCAGCATGTCATCGCTCCTTCCAAGCAGACGGGCAATCTTCTGACCGCGTCCGCAGGGACAGTCATCCTCCATCAGCATGGTGATGTCTCCCGTGCGGTATCTGAGAAGCGGCATTGCTTCTTTGACGAGCGGAGTCACAACCATCTCTCCTTTCTCGCCCGGGCCAAGAGTTTCCTCGGTGACCGGGTCGATGATCTCCACAATATAACAGTCATGCCAGATGTGCAGACCGTTCTGTTCCTGACACTCGAACGCAACTCCGGGGCCGAACAGTTCGCTCATGCCGTAACTGTCGTATGCTTTGATGTTGAGCCTGGCTTCCAGGTCGCGGCGCATATTCTCTGACCATGATTCAGCACCGAACACACCAATTCTGAGCGAGTCATGGTTTGCCTGCATCTCTTCAGCAACTTCGGTCAGATGCATGGCGTAACTTGGTGTGCAGTGAATTGCGTTGACGCCGAAGTCAGAAATCATTTCGATCTGGCGTTTGGTGTTGCCGACACCTGCCGGAACTACAGCGCATCCGATTTTTTCTGCGCCGTAATGGAATCCGAGACCTCCGGTAAACAGTGAGTAGTTGGAGGCGTTCTGAAACATGTCTCCTTCACGAAGACCGACCATGGTGAGATTGCGAGCGATCAACTCAGACCAGTAGCCAAGATCATTTTTCGTGTAGGCAACTACTGTAGGTTTGCCGGTCGTTCCGGATGTGGTGTGAATCCGGTTGACTTTATTCATCGGAACTGCGAGAAATCCGAACGGATATCCTGATCTGAGATCAGATTTTCTGGTGAACGGAATCTTCGACAGATCGTCAAGAGACGTAATATCCTCAGGACGAAGACCTGCCTCTGCAAACATTTTCTTATAGAAACCGATATTTTGCGTCCTGGCTACAGTTTCTTTCAGCCGTTTCAGCTGAAGTTCCTGCAGCTCTTTTCCCCGCAGGGTTTCCATTTTCTCATTCCAAAACATAAACGGCAATCCTCGTTCGGTGTCCCGGCATCACACCCTGATACAGTGTATCATGCTAGGACTTAGCATCCTACTTGGTATGTTTTCTGCAATGATAAGGGTTATCATCAGAACGGCCTTTCATTTTCAATTCAGCGTTCGGATGCAAAACCCCATGAAAGTAAAATTATTAGGGTTTGCGGATAATATGGTTGTATGGATAAAACAGGTCTTGCAACTTTGCTTGTTGGTATCGTTCTCTTGATTGTGGGAATTATTCTGATGTGGTACTGGCTGCCTGAGGTTATTGCAGTAGTTCTCGGCGGCATTGGTATTGTTCTTGCACTCGCCGGCGTTGCCGGAATTGTGCTCGGTTACCTGATGATAAAGGAATAATTTTCTTTTTTTATGCAGACGTTTCCCCTCGACGACATCAAATTCAATCTTGATTTAACGGTCTCCTGCGGTCAGGCGTTTCGCTGGAGAAACTGGCACGGCATCTGGTGTGCGCCGTCCCCGTACGGGGATGCCGAGGTATGGAAAGTTTGGCAGAAAGGGGATGTGATCTTTTTTGACGGGATGGAGGAAAAAGATCTGATCCAATATTTTTCTCTGGATCATGATCTCGATGCAATTCTTGCGAGCATCGACTGTGATCCCTTAATTCATGATGCGATCGAGAGATGTCAGGGCCTTCGGATTTTGCGGCAGGACCCCTGGGAGTGTTTGATCTCGTACATCTGTTCGAGCTGTGCAAACATTCCCGGCATTCAGATGCGGATAGAAAATCTTGCAGAAAAATATGGCGACGAAATTTTTTGTGACGGAAAAAAATATTATTCGTTTCCGTCTCCAGAAAAAATTGCCGAGGCTGATGTCTGTGAAATTCGTTCCTGCAAAGTCGGCTATCGTGATGCATACATCTGCGATGCAGCAGCAATGGCGGTCACGGATTCCAACTGGTCAGAAAAAATTCAGTCCCTTCCTTACAGGGATGCACAGAAAAAACTTCGTGAGCTGAACGGTGTCGGCCCAAAGGTTGCGGACTGCGTACTGTTGTTTGCTTTTGAAAAGTTTGAGGCGGTTCCAGTCGACGTGTGGATTGAGAGAATTCTCCGCACAAAATATGTGGGCGGAGAAAAAAAACTGGACTACACCAAAGCAGGTGACTATGCAAGAGATCACTTCGGCCCTTATGCCGGATATGCCCAGGAGTATCTGTTTGCGTCGAGGGAAATCATCAGCAGAAAAGGCGAATGAAAAGAGAAATGTAACCGTTAAAACAAAACAGATGAGTATGACATGGATGCCGGTTCCGCGGGAGTCGTTTGTTTCAAACAATCAGACGAGTCAGGAAGAGGACTTGGAAACAAAATCAACCGGTCAGAAAATTTCAGACTTCATTCATCAGGAGCATGTTCCCAAGAAAACCACATGGAAAGAGTTCCTGATTCTCACCCTCATCGTCCTTGGCATCTGTTGGGGAACAGCACTGCTTTGGCATCTTTTTTGAATTTTTCAGTAGCCACTATGAGTGACGAAAGGTCACGGCACTTTCACACCGCACGCCTGTCATATTATAAGGAGACTCGTCAATATCTGAGCATGGCTTCAACCGAAGAGTTCGTCCGTTTTGTCTGCGACCAAATCAGTGATGCAGGCAGTATACGATATCGGAAAATGTTCGGCGAGTATGGCATCTACTGCAATGAAAAATACTGTGCCTGCATCTGTGATAACATGCTGTTCGTAAAGATCACCGAAGCAGGAAAACAACTGATGCCGAACGCAAAAACAGCATATCCCTATGAAGGATCCAAAAACGAATCTTTTCTGATCACAGAATTCGAAGACACAGAACTCATAACAAATCTCATCAGAAAAACATCTGAAAAGCTGCCGGAATCAAAACGAAAAAGATCGCTGTGATCTCAGCAAGTCTGTCCTAGTAATGTGGTAGCGGATCAGATGATTCGATCTCCGGAATTACAGTGTGACTCCCCGTCACATCCCGGCAAAGGAAATAGTAACATCTTCTCCTGGGCAGACTTAATTCTGTCACAGTAGAGAAAAACCAAATACGTACGCATTTTAGATAGTTCTCTAACCGGCAACCATTTGTCAGGAATTTGCAACAGAAAAGAACTACAGATGATTGTTCTTTGACTATGCAAATAATATTTATTGACTATCCATATACTTATACCTATCCATCAGGATATTTGTATTCTAATGGAGAGCACAACCCGGAAAAAAGATCCGCCGGATCAAATCAATATCCGTCTTGGCTCCAACTATATCGCCCAGTTCAATGAATACATGAAAGTCCGCGGTGGAAAGAAGATAGAATTTATTCGTGATGCCCTGGACTACTGGATGCAGGTTGATGGAGACGGTGTAAAAATCCAAAAAGAGCTTGAACAGGCACGGATAACTATCAACATGCAGCAGGAGATAATCAATGATCTGCGAAACTCGCGGGACAAACAGGCTGAAGTTTTTGAAAAACTCAACGCTGAAAAAGATGAACGGATATCTCTCCTTACCAAACAGCTCGAACAGGTGGAGGATCCTCATTACATCCGCTCAGCTCGTGACTCAATGATCGGAACAGTTGGTGAAGCAAAACCAAAATATCAAAAAGTGGAAGGGAAAAAGAAAAAAATCAGTAACTCTGATCTCTGAAAAATCACATCGGCCCCATACCGCCGAAGTCTCCGCCGCCCTTGCTCATCTGCTTCATCATCTTATTCATTGCCATCCGGTTGCCGCGGAATCCCTTCAGAGTTTTTTGCATCATCTTATAGTATTTGATCAATTCGCGGACTTCGTCGATGGTTGCTCCCGCACCTTTTGCAACACGCGTCATGCGAGAAGTGTTGATGAGAGAAGGATCATCCAGCTCCTCAGGGGTCATCGAGTCCATGATGATGCGGAACTTTTTCATCCGATCCGCAGTCCCGTCAAGTGCTTCGGAAGGAACATTCATTCCGCCGAGCGGCAGCATGGATAAAACCTGCTTTAACGGACCCATCTTCTGCACAGCTTCAAGCTGCTTGTACATATCATTCAGCGTGAACTTGCCGCGAAGCATCGCATTGACATCCACATCCTCAGGCTTGATCGCTTCTTCAGCTTTTTCGACAAGCGCCTTCAGATCGCCCATGCCAAGCAGACGGGAGATGAAACCATTCGCATCAAACCTTTCCAGATCCTCAATCGTTTCACCATTACCGATAAACACAATGCCGGAGCCCGTCTCTGAGACCGCAGACATTGCGCCTCCGCCTTTTGCCGTACCATCCATCTTGGTAACAATCACGCCGTCAATACCAACCGCTTCATGGAACCTTTTTGCCTGATCACGTGCTGCCTGACCAAGAGCCGCATCGATAACCAGCCAGCGATGATCTGGTTTCAGGAGCTCGTTGATCTGCATGATCTCTTCAATCAGATCATCCTCAAGAGCGTGACGGCCCGCAGTATCAACGATGACAACCTCGACATCCTTCAGCGCCGCAAGACCATCACGGGTGATCTTGACCGCATCCTTCTCATTTGGATCACCGTAACAGGGCACATTGATCTTTTTACACAGCGTCTCAAGCTGAGCGTACGCACCGGGCCGGAAATTGTCAGCTCCGATTGCTCCGACCTTCAGACCTTTGCGCTGGAAGTATCGGCAGAGTTTTCCGGTCGTCGTCGTCTTACCAGATCCTTGGAGACCTGCCATCAGAATTTTCTGCGGACGAAGAGACAGCTCGGCCTCCTTGCCGACAAGGTTGACCAGCTCCTGGTACACAATCCGCAGAACATGCTCGCGGACGTTCATGCCTTTTGGCAGATCCTCGTCCAGTGCCCGCGTCTTGATCGACTGGGACAGCTGCATGACCAGCTTCACGTTCACGTCCGCGGAAAGCAGGGCACGCTGCAGATCGCGAACCAGTTCATCCACTGCCGCACGGTCGATGACCGTTTTTCCGGCAAGTTTTTTCATTGCATCCTTTAAGGAGTTGGAAAGATTGTCAAGTCCCATTAATTTTCATCTCCGAAAATTTCATCGATAATCAAAGAAGGAGTGAACGGTTTCATGTCCGAGTACTCCTGACCGACGCCAAGGAACACGAGCGGTTTGCCGATTGTGTATGCGATTGATATTGCGGCACCGCCTTTGGGATCCATGTCAACTTTGGTGAGGATCACACCGTTCGTGGAAACGGTTTTCTCAAACTCTTCGGCACGAACCACCGCATCATTTCCTGCAACAGCCTCGTCAACATAGAAGACGAGGTCAGGCTTCATCACGCGTTTGATCTTCTCGAGCTGATTCATCAGATTCACGCGGTTGTGGAAACGACCGGCAGAGTCGGCAAGCACTACATCAATATTGTGGGCTTTGGCGTACTCAACCGTGTCATAGAGAACTGCTGAAGGGTCAGCTCCTTCCTGATGAGAGATCAGTTTGATGCCAAGGCGGTCGCAGTGTACACGAATCTGTTCTATTGCGCCTGCACGGAATGTGTCGCCTGCCCCGATAACCACAGAGAGTCCCTGACTTTTGAGATAGTAGGCGATCTTTGCGACCGATGTGGTCTTGCCGGTACCGTTTACTCCGGTGAAAAGAATCTTCACCGGCTTGTCGTGCGCCTTGATGTATGCGACCAGATCAAATCCTTCGCCAAGGACGTCCTCGATCGCATGCTTGAGAGCGTTCGTCACCACTTCTTCAGGAGACTCGCGAATTTTGCGGTGCGTTCCAACCAGTTCCTTTTTCATGTGATCGGTGATTGCTTCGGCGACCGGAAAGGCAACGTCTGACTCAAGAAGGATCATCTGCAGTTCAAACAGTGTTTCGTCAATGTCTTTTTCCGAGAGGACGAACTCACGTTCAACGACAAGCGTCTTCAGTTTGCCGAAAAATCCGGGCTTCTTGGATTCATCCTCGTGAGCCGGCACTGCCGGTGTTGAGGATGGTTCGGGAGCTGGAACAGATTTTGGTGATGGTGATGATGGCGGTGATGCCGGAGTTGGTATGGTATCAACAGTGCGAGCCTCCTCCGGCTTGGGGGGACTCACAGGAGTACTGGATAGAGCAGGAGCTTCAAGTGCAGGCAGTTCGGCCTCAACTTCGGTTGTCACCGAGGCGGCCTCTACGCTGCTGCCCAGTTTCTGGGTAATCCCGCTGAGTTTTTTCTTCAGCCCTTCAAACATTATCTATTCATTCCTCTTAAGAGTATAAATTGCCTCTGTTATCAGATTCATCGCCGGATAAGATTCGTATTTTGTGTGAATTTTTTGAAAATGCAGCGGGCCAAATTCTGTAGAAGATCATACGAGGAGTTCTACAATACGATTTTGTGAGGTCACGCACGATCTCAGAAAAATTATTTTCAACGTGATGCTACGTGCGACTTATACAAAAAAAGAAAAAAATATTTTTATTCAATACCGACCATGACTTCGCTTGCCTTGACAATCGCGTAGGCTTCTTTGCCGACAGCGAGGCCGAGACTCTTCACTGCGGTCTTGGTGATGATCGACGTGATCTGCTGGCCGCCTGTTATCTCAATCACGACTTCAGCGTTTACTGCGCCTTCTGTAATCTTGACAATTTTTCCCTTGATCTGGTTCCTTGCACTAATTTTCATGATAATCACTTGATATCTATGCACTGCCACATCATAAACTCATGCATATGTGACAATGCATTTTCATTAACTTTTCAAAGTTTGGTCTCTGACAAAGGCCGCATAAACCGGTCATCAGACCTGGCCGACTCGATTTCTCCGAGTTTTCCTTCAAACCATCCGCATCGTTCGTTCGGATACGCATCAAACTGGGAAACATATGGCTTGATGTCGAGCACCGGCGTTCCGTCAAGAATATCCACATCCCCGATCGCAAGATTTCTCCCCTTCCGCTCAATCAGTCTGACCACCGAGAATCCTATCTGGTTCGGCCTGCGGGGAACCCGGGTTGCAAACACGCCGTGCGACTCGGTATCAAGAAACGGCGTTGCGGTAAGGGCAAACCCTTCGCTTTTGTGCAGACTATATATCAGAATGATACGGGAAAATCCTTCGATGCCAAGCAGTCCCTCCTCCAGATCAGGCCGCAGCTCAAGGATGCCGGTGCAGGTTTTTGCGGCAGGCGGCTGAATCGGCATGCCTTGCAGGCTCGTGTGCGAGGAATGGATGATGCCGATCGGCTGATAGGTGACTGAGTCCATACTATGTTGTTGGCGTTCGTGTTTCAAAAAATGCTGGTGTTAGTGATCAGGTTTGAGAAAATCTGAAGAGGTCAGGGACAAAGAATCTATTCTATATTCCGCTACGTCCAAGTAGTGATCAGTTATGCCGATTCGTCCCGAAGCTGAACTTGCCGCATTGCAGAGCGAGCTCTCTCTCCTCAATGCCTATCCGAAGGAGAAGCTTGCAGAGATCATTCAGGACATCGGATTTTCCTGTACCTGCTGCGGCAAATGCTGCACCCGCGACTTTAACGGCCATGTGTTTCTGCTCTCATCCGATGCGAGAAACGCGGCTGCGTTCGCACCCGAAGCGCTGATGCCGGCGCCGGATTTTTCCTACTCAGACAATGAAGGAAACTTCTATGTCTCAGGTTACGCGCTGAGGACAAAGCCTGACGGCTCTTGTGTGTTCCTCTCTGAAGAGAAACGCTGCACGATCTATGATCGCAGGTTTTCCATCTGCCGGATTTACCCGTATATGCTGCACCGCGAACCGGACGCACGCGGACGCATCGACTGGCGGCAGATCAGCGGGCTTGACGAGCATGGCGAGTATGATGTGGAGATCTCAGCAACCGCGGCAGACGCTGCGGCAGCAGAGGTCATCGCATATGAGACCGCATATCTTTTGCAGGAGATCGAGTTTCATGAGGCAGTGCTGGCGAAGTTTTCTGAGAAGGGCATCAGATTTGTTCGCCGCGATCATGATCTGCGGATGCGGGAGTTTTTGCGTGGGGAGGAGGCTGCCTCGGTTTACGTCTGGAATGGGGAGGAGCTTTGTTTGGAGCAGGCGATGCCTGAAGATTATCGGTAATTTTCTGATACCACGAAATAATTTCTCGTTACTTTTTTCTGGGAAATGTGATGATGGATGTGTATTTGAAACGCGAATAGCGCGAATCGCATGCCTGTGGCCTGCTCACCGCTTCGCGGAATAGCGCGAATAAAAAAATTATTTGTGATTTTTCGGGCGAATTTGTCTGAAAAAAAGGTAGCTTAATATTTTCTTAAAAATCGCCATTGGCGATTTTTTTATTCGCGTTATTCGCGTTATTCGCGTTATTCGCGTTTCAGAATCTCATCCTGCCCATCAGCCACATCAGCAAGGAAACGCTCCACCACATCCCTTGTTACATGCGGCATCAGCACAAACCGCAGATGATTATCCCGCGTATGGGAAACCTTCCATCCTGCCGGAACATCCCCCGCAGAAAACGCCGCCACATTCATAACCGGATCCACCACCCGGGAAAATCCGCAGGCCTCCATCCCGGCAACCAGTCGCCGCGTATTCTCCATACATCCGGCAACCATTGACCGGAACCCTTCACGTCCCAGATGACGAATCACCGCATACGCACCCGCAACATCAGCTCCCGGCCGCGTTCCCGCAAGCGTACACTGCTTCTTCACCGTCAGATACGGCGTATCAACATTCAGACACCCAAGCATCTCCTGCTCCCTCAACAAAAGACACCCGCACGGAATCGTCGAAAGCCCCATCTTATGCGGATCAAGAGAAATCGAATCAACCCCCTCAACCGCAAAATCAAACGGAACCGGACGCTCAAGGAACGGAATCACCAGACCACCGAATGCCGCGTCCACATGGCAGAAACAGTCATGCTCTTTTGCAATCTTTGCAATCGTTGGCACATCATCCACCATACCATACTCGGTCGTCCCGGCAACCGCTGCCACCGCAATCGTATTCGCATCCACCATCTCCGCCATTCTTTCGGTGTCCACCATATAGTTTCTCCCGTACGGCACAACCCGCATCTCAAGACCCAGCATATCGCACGTCTTATCAAACGAAAAATGCGCAGACGCAGGAACCACAATATTCGGACGCTTCACATCCTCCCTCTGCTTTTTTGCAATACGAATCGCCTGAAGATTCGACTCAGTCCCTCCAGCCGTCGCATAACCCCCTGCGGAACGCAGATGCATCAGATCGCCTAAGGATCTGATCAGCAGATCCTCGACCTTCATCGTCCCCGGGAAGAGACCGGGGTCTCCCAGATTCGTCGCACTAAACATCTCCTGCACCGCGATCGCAATCGGATGCGGAATCGTACACATCGAACTGAGGATATGATCATGATGCACATCCTCAGCCCGAACACCGGAAAGGAAGGAGATGACCTCCTCCCTGCTGCATCCTCTCTCCTCCATAAAATAACGCCTGAAAAAATTTGGAAAAATTAATTCTTCTTCAACGCCGCATTCAAAAGAATCTGGCGCTCGGTCTTTGCGACAGTCTCGCGAATCTTCTGGATTGCATCAATGTTTGACGAAACACTTGCAATACCCTGATTCACCAGCCACTTCACAAACTTCGGGTCCGAGCCTGCCTGACCGCAGATCGAACACTCAACGCCCGCTTCGCGGCACTGCTCAATACAGCTTGCAATCAGCCGCATAACCGCCGGATGTTCCGGTTCGTACATATCGCCGATAAGACCGTTATTGCGGTCGACCGCAAGCGTATACTGAACCAGATCGTTTGTTCCAAACGAACAGAAGTTGATGCCTGCCTTGATGAACTCATCAATAATAATAGCGGACGCCGGAACCTCCACCATAATACCGAGCACACGGTTGTCCACATCAATACCCCAGGAGCGGAACGCCTCCTTTGCTGCGATAAACTCGCGGGGGTGCTGAACGAGCGGGAACATAATACCGAGATTGTCGTAGCCCGCGTCCCAAAGACGTTTGAAACAGGCTGCCTGAATTCTCAGCTGATCGATCTGACGAAGATCGCGGCGGATACCGCGGAATCCCAGCATCGGGTTGTGCTCGTCAGGCTCGTTTTCGCCGCCAGCCATATTTCTGAACTCATCAGTTGGCGAATCGATCGTTCTCACCCAGACCGGTTTGCCGCGGAATGCGTCCAGCACGGTCTTGATACCATTGTAAAGTTCGGAGATGAACTCCTCTTCCTTGTTGTTTTTAATGTACCAGCCGGGGGTCTTGTTCATACCGATAATCAGGTGCTCGATTCTGAGCAGTCCGACACCATCAGCACCGGTAGCTGCCGCACGGGCGGCTGCTTCGGGCATAGAGACGTTGACCTTTACAGACGTTGCGGTAATAATCGGGGCTGCCGCGACCGCTGTGGTTGCGGCAGCGCCTGCTGCCGAAACTGCTGCTTCAAGCTTTCCGTCATAGATCAGACCTTTTTCTCCGTCGATGGTGACGATCTGACCCTCTTTGAGGAGCGTCGTTGCTTTCTTTGTGCCGACAACTGCGGGCGTGCCCAGCTCTCTGGACACGATTGCCGCATGGCAGGTCATTCCGCCTTCGTCGGTGATGATACCAACAACTTTGCGCATGGCAGGAACCATGTCAGGATTGGTCATGGACGAGACCATGACGTCGCCTTCTTTGACACGGGAGGTGTCGCGGGCGTCAGTCACAATTACGACAGGCCCTGACGCAATTCCTGGAGATGCTCCGTATCCCTGTAAGATCACTTCGGCGTCTGAGACCACATCACCACAGGAGTCGCCGTTCTTTGCAGTTCCATTCTTCTGAATCGTGGTGATCGGGCGAGACTGAAGGATGTAGATCGTGTCACCCACAATTCCCCATTCCATGTCCTGCGGGATTTTATAGTGCTCTTCAGAGATTACGGCAAACTCTGCAAGTTTTGCAACCTCTTTGTCGGAGAGCACCTGAGCGTCCTGGCGGTTTGCCGGAACGGTCACGGTTTTGGTTCCTTTGTTTCCGTCAGGAATGATCTCCACAGATTTGTTGGCAATGGTTTTGGTGGTGATCCGCTTGTTTTTGCGGTCATAGACATAGTTGTCAGGAGAAACGGTTCCGGAAACTACTGCTTCGCCAAGGCCCCATGAGCCTTCCATGATGACGTTTGCTGCCCCTGAAATCGGGTGCGAGGAGAACATGACTCCGGCTTTTTCCGAGAAAACCAGCTGCTGGACAACAACCGCGATATTGACGGTGCGGTCATCGAATCCCTGTTTTGCACGGTAGTAGATGGCGCGGGCACCGTAAAGGGATGCCCAGCAGTCCTGCACGGCCTGAAGAAGATCTTCTTCGCCGAGAATATTCAGGTAGGTCTCCTGCTGACCGGCAAAGGATGCGTCCGGCAGATCTTCTGCGGTTGCGCTGGACCTGACAGCTACGACCGTTTTTGACCCCATTTTCTTGTAGGATGCGGTGATCTCTTTTTTGATCTGTTCTGGCATCTTTACAGAACTTACCATCTCTTTGACCATGTCGGCGGTCGAGTTGAGGGCATCGTTGTCATCGACGTTGAGTTTTTCCAGTATATCGAAGATGGAATCCTCAAGTTTTGTCAGCTGCAGAAATTTGCGGAAAGCCTGGGCGGTCACGACAAAACCCTGTGGAACAGGGAGACCAATGGAGGTCATTTCACCAAGAGAGGCGCCTTTCCCTCCAACAGAAGGGATGTCATCTTTACGGATTTCGTTGAGCCATAAGATATCGGGTGATTTGTCCATAGACACTCGGTATTACATTGGTGCCAAACAACAATAATAGATTGCGTTGGGATGGGTATATTGTGGTAGAGGGAAGCGGGGTCTATGTCCTTGGTTTCGCTTGGAGTAACCACGGAACACACTGAACACACGGAATTCCACGGAAATAAAACACGGAGAACGCCTGCGGCGCCGGAAAACACGGAAAGCCTAAGAGTACGGGTATGTGTATAGGTCACCATTTTGAGATGCCAATCTCCTTAGACTTTCCGTGTTTTCCGTAAGCGAAGCGGTATTCTGTGTTTTTTCCGTGGAATTCCGTGTGTTCAGTGTGTTCCGTGGTTACCCCAAACGAGGCCACATACGAAAATTATTTTCCAACTCTCTCCAATCCAACTCCACGAAGCAGGACAATACTATTACCGTTCAAACACCAATACGTACAGGATTATCCGTGAGCTTCAAAGTACTTGTCAGCGACCCGCTTGCCGAAGAGGGCATTGCTATATTAAAGGGCTTTTGTGATGTTGATGAAAAAGCCGATCTTTCCGAGGACGAACTCGTCAAGATCATTGGTCAATATGACGCACTGATTGTCCGGTCAGGCACACAGGTCACCGCCCGCATCATCGAAGCGGCAGACAAAATGAAATACATCGGTCGTGCCGGCGTCGGCGTGGACAACATCGACTGCGACGCTGCAACCAAAAAAGGAATCATCGTCTCGAACGCTCCGGAAGGAAACACTCTCGCCGCAACCGAGCATACAGTCGCCATGATGATGGCGCTTGCCAGAAACATCCCGCAGGCATCCGCATCCCTCAAGAAGGGCGAGTGGAAACGCTCCAAGTTCATGGGCAATGAGATGAACGGCAAGACGCTCGGTGTTGTCGGATTCGGCAGAATCGGCAGAGAAGTCGCAAAACGTGCGCAGGCTCTCCAGATGACGGTCATCGCGTACGACCCGTTCATCCCTGCCGAAGTTGGTGCCGCGATGGGTGTTGAGATGATGAGCGTTGCCGAGCTTTTCACCAAAGCCGACGTTATCACAGTTCACACCCCGCTTATTCCATCCACCACGCATATGGTGAACAAGGACTCGATTGCAACGATGAGAGACGGCGTTCGCATCATCAACTGTGCCCGCGGCGGTATCATTGATGAAGCAGCTCTCTACGATGCAGTAGTTTCCGGCAAGGTTGCAGGAGCTGCTCTTGACGTGTTTGAGGAGGAGCCGCCAACCAGCTCTCCGCTTCTGACGCTTGACAAAGTCATTGTCACACCGCATCTTGGCGCAAGCACGGTTGAGGCACAGAAGAATGTCGCAATCTCGGTTGCCCAGCAGTGTATCGAGGTACTGAAAGGCGGCTCGGCAAAAAGTGCGGTGAATGCCCCGCTGATTGCTCCTGAAATTCGCCCGAAGCTTGAACCATTCGCACAGCTTACCGAAAAGATGGGCGGTCTTGCAGCCCAGCTTGCGGACGAAGCTATCACTGAGGTTGAGTTTGCGTACTTTGGCGAGGTTTCTGAGATGAAGCAGAATCTGAAGTATGCCACCCGCATGGGCCTGAAGGGTCTGCTGGACAAGGCTTTGCATGCTCCGGCAAATGTGGTGAATGCAGAGTTTATCGCACAGCAGCGTGGTATGACGGTCGTTGAGAAGACATCGGCTGATGCAGGCGACTACAAGTCGTTAGTTGAGCTGAACTTTACGACAGCGAAGGGCAAGCAGACGATCTCGGGAATTGTTACCCGTGTCGGTCCACGCATTACGGCAATTAACGGCTACTCGATGGATCTGGTGCCGAGAGGAAATGTGATTATTGCAGATCACATCAACCGTCCGGGCGTTGTTGGTCCGGTTTGTGTGCTTCTTGGCAAATACAATATTAATATCTCCAACATGCAGGTAGGACGTGTGGATGTCGGCGCAGAGTCTCTGATGATTCTCGCGGTCGATGATCTGGTTCCGGCAAATGTAATGAAGGAAGTCGCGGAGAGCGATGGCATTATTTCTGCGAAGTTCATGCAGTTGTAATTGAAGCAATGCCGCCGCCTTGACATGGCGGAGATTGAGGGTAATCCTCTTTATTTTTTTAATTATGCGCTATTGATACCGTTCTGATTTTTCTGCTTGCAGACTTTGGCTGTGTTTTGAGAGTAGATGTGTCTTGAATCTTTTGAAATTTTCTGAGACTTCAGAATTTATGGAATGATATCTGCACAGTCGCTGATTTTTTCTCTTTTGTGCGGGAGGATTTTATTCAGCCTGCTGTTTTTTGCCTGACCGGTCTGTTTTGAAAATCACTTGAAAATCTTTATATTTCGGAATGTCTAATGTATTAGAGCACACAGGTGCAATACCTCTGTGGACTCGTGGTCTAGTTGGCTATGACGTCGCCTTGACATGGCGGAGATCAAGGGTTCGACTCCCTTCGGGTCCACTTCTTTTCTGAAAGACTTTCAAAATATTCGGTAAGTATTTTTCCATCCACTACATAGTATCTCATTACTTTGCAGTTTTCCTACCGCACGTTCGCACTTCTCCTGCTCCTCCTCATTCTCGCAAGCTTTGGTGCTGGCTGCATCACGTATGTCCCAGGGCCGGAAATCCCAACGTCCACGCCGGAAGAGACGCCAATGCCCACTCAGGAAATTACTGCAATTCCCACACCGACTCCGACCCCTCTCCCCACTACTGCATGGGGAATGCTGCGTTCTGAGTTTTCCTGGACCTATCAGAATACCAACCACACCTACTATATCGACGTCCCAAAATCCGTATACCAGTACTTCCAGAAACAGGATCACACCAAAAACAGCAATTACGTCCGCTACGCCCTCTCGGACTACGACCGCACCTACATCAAGGAGATTGCTGATGCGTTTACTGCGATGGGTGCAAAAGCCGGATACAGCGAGAAGGAAACGATTGAAAACTTCATCGCATTCGTGCAGTCACTTCCCTACACCTCGGATAGTGAAACCACCGAAATTGAAGAGTATCCGCGCTATCCCTTAGAGACGCTTGTGGACAAAGGCGGCGACTGCGAGGATGTTGCCATTCTTATCGCCTCTGTGCTTCATGAAATGGGGCACGAGACGGTGCTCTTCAAACTCCCGGAACATATGGCGGTCGGTATTGCAGGAGACGACATGTTTTCCGGAACATATTATCTCTATAATGGTACGCGCTACTACTATCAGGAGACCACCGCCAAAGGCTGGAGTATCGGTGATCTGCCTGAAGAGTTTGCCGATGTCACGGTTGAGGTGCTCCCGCTCGAACAACATCCGGTAATGAATTTTGAGTTTATGGCAGAACCCGACACCTCTACATGGGACACGGCAGTGTACCGGATGGTTGCAACCGCGGAAAATCTCGGCCCCGGCACTTCGCATGATGTTCGGCTCGAGGTGACGGTGCGGGTTGGCGGCAAGGTGTATGACAGCCAGATATTTTTCCTCGATGACTGCCGCGAGCATGACACCGTTACTCTCACGGGAAAGATCAATCTTCCCCGCCGTGAGCAGGCAGAGATCGTCGCAATTCTTACCGGCGGCAATCTGCATGGGGACGTGATTGCCGAGACCGGCGTGTTCAACGCGCCGTGAGGGATACACGAATTACAGCCCCAAAACGCCGCTTCGGTCTGTTGTTCGTGTTTCAAAAAATCTCGAAGTGAGAAACACCCCCCCCTATTTTGATGCTAGATGCTAGATGCTAGATGCTTGGTGCTTCTCAATCAGAAAACATCTGACCAGCAAAAAAATCCCGCAGACTTTCAAAATAGTAGATAGTGCTCCGTAAGTACTCTCGTATTATATATTTCTTTCTAAAAGTATATAAATGTGTGTATTGTCAGGATGGAAGAAACGTCAACTTCTCTCCTCTTCCAATCATAATGGGGATAGCACCAAGCATGAAGCATCTAGCATCAACATGCCTTGGAGGTCCCTCAAGTGGGGTGAAGGAGAGAAAAGTCCCCAACAATGAAACTCATCGCCGCAGAACTCCTGTCTTCAATACATTCTTCAAAATCGCCATTGGCTATTTTTTTTATTCTGCGAAGCTGCGGAGTTGCGAAGCAGTGAGCAGGCCGAAACGACTCCTGAAAGGAGGAGTTAAACACGACGGAACGGCGTGTGGAAGGCATGCGATTCGCGTTTATTCGCGTTTCCAAACGCCACCCTCTCCACCATCTCAACTGGATGCTGGGTCTTTGCCGCAGTCTCTGAAACACTCATCCCACTCGCAAGACAGCGGCGGATAACCATCTCCATACTCTCGCCGACCTCGATAATATGCAGATTCGGATCATACATCCGCACAACCCGCTGGCCCCACGAATGCTCAATCATTTCATGGACATAGTTGATCTCAGGCATCGCCTTCAGGCGTGACAAAAACAGATCGAACTCCTCCTCCTCAAAATAGAGTTCCATATTATGCGGCCGGCAGAGAATCGTATCATCACTCACTCCCGTCAGACGAGCAAACGATGCAACTGACTGCAAGGAAATGCCGTTCGTGAAGGAGACGTTCTCACCGAAATCATACGCAACCTCAAGGTCAAACAGATTCTGATAAAACTGCACTGACGCAGCGATATCCTTTACCACAATTAACGGACCGAGAAACTTCATCTCACTTCTCCACAATTTTTCTCATGAGCATCATAACGCCCGGCTTTTCCTTTCGCCTCACGCGTGAGACACGGGCCCCCGCCGGAACTGCGGGTGCTGTCTGCATCTCAGCCTCCATTCGTGCGGTGATCTCATCAAAAATTCTCTTATACGCAACACAGTGCGGATCAACACCAGACGCGTCCGCGTCTCCCGCGAGCGCGTTGTAGGGACAGCCGCCCCGGCAGTAGCTGATGTGGACGCAGTCTTTGCAGGCAGAGTCCACATGATCCTTGAATGCGAGCATTCGCACTCCTGCCGGTGTCTGCATCAGCATCTCAACTGTCGGTGCGTCATGCACATTGCCCATCACCCACTCCGGCATTCCGACAAACCGGTAGCAGGGATAGATGTCCCCGTTCGGTCCGACGGCAAATGTTGTCCCCATGCAGTCCGCATACGTGCAGACACATCCGCTTCTGGTAAACACGCATCGGCAGAGGTCGTTGATGTTCATGATCTCAAGATCATCTGGATTCGCAAGTGCTGCGTCCAGAAGATACACCAAAAGCTCTCCGTACTCTGTCGGGGACAACGTCCACTCGTTCGGGTTGTCGCCTTTGAGGGAGGGGAGAGCGGGATGCAGCTTCATCACCCATCCCTGACTTTGGAAGAACTCGACGATCTCCTCTTTTCTCTCGACCGAGGAGTTGGTGAATGTGCAGATGAATCTGACGAGAAGTCCGTGGGCTGCTGCTGTCTGGTAGCCGGCGATGGTTCGCTCGAAGTAGTCATCACCTCTCTGGTAGTCGGTCAGATCTTTTGGTCCGTCAATGGAGGAGCCAAGCGGGACATGGTGACTGCTCAGAATCTCTGCGAGTTCGTCGGTCATCAGCCAGAGGTTGGTCTGCATGGCAAACTCCGGACTGAGATGCGGCAGACGTTTTTCAATCATTGGCAGAACTTCGCGGTAGAACTCCGGGCCTGCGAGAAGGGGTTCTCCGCCGTGAAAGGTAAAGGTCACCCGCTGGTCCTGTAATGGTTCAAGCCACTTGACGATTGCTTCAGCTGTTGCCAGGGTCATTTTTGGCGAGTTGACGTCTGAACTCCAGCAGTATTTGCATCGCCCGGGGCACCCGAGGGTTGGGATGATCATCACATGGAAGGGATTTTTCATCGATATCATTACTGGTGTTTTTTGGGAGATAAGTTTCTGCCGGTCTTTGGTGGTTTTTCCTTGCGGTGGGATGGGGGATTCTTTTTCTTTGGTTTTATTTGGAAGAGGAGTTACGCGGTGATGAGTTTCATTGTTTGGGATTATTCTGAAGGTGGTCTCGCTTGGAGTAACCACGGAACACACTGAACGCACGGAATTCCACAGAAAAAAACACGGAGAACGCCTGCGGCGCCGGAAAACACAGAAAGCCTAAGGAAGTTGGTATCTCAAAGTGATAGTATCTCCATATACCAATACACTTAGTCTTTCCGTGTTTTCCGTAAGCAAAGCGGTATTCTGTGTTTTTTCCGTGGAATTCCGTGTGTTCAGTGTGTTCCGTGGTTGCCCCAAGTACAACCACATCCAAAAAATTCTACTTACTTAGTCTCTGTTGAACAAAACCGCAGAAGCCGCTCCCGCAGATCATCAGGAATTGGCGTCTTGCACTCACTCTCATAATCGAAGTAGACCAAAACATCCTCAGCAGTCGCGATAAGATTTGCATCAGAATCATAGATCGAGTGGCTGATCAAAAAACTCGTGTTCTTCACCTCGGTCACCACAGAATCAACCGTCACCGTTCCCGGATAATACAACGGCTTACAGTACCGACAGCTGGTTGCCGCAAGAATCGGGGCATGAGCAGGCCGCGTACTTCCCTTCATCAGACCCACCTCTTCACACAGATGAATTCTGGATGTCTGCACATACCGCAGAATTATCAGATTATTTACATGGCCATACGCATCGAGATCATCCCAGTCAACGCGAATCACTGTTTTCAGCTGCACTCAACAACTCCTTCAAACAGATAGGTGTGATGATCAGGTAAATCTGTGGAAACGACTCCTCAGACATGCATGTTTATTGCCGGTCCAACTACAACCTGTAATCATGACAGCACAGTTAGTAAAACTGGAAACAACACTTGGCAACATTGTCCTCGAACTTCGCGAGGACATGCCGGTCACCTCAGGCAACTTCACCGACCTTGTCAAAAAAGGATTCTATAACGGCGTAATCTTCCACCGCGTCATTGACGGATTCATGATTCAGGGCGGAGACCCGACCGGCACCGGTCGCGGCGGACCCGGCTACGCAATCAAAGATGAATTCATGCCTGACAACAAAAACAACCGCGGCACCATCGCCATGGCAAACGCAGGGCCGAACACCGGCGGAAGCCAGTTCTTCATCAACCTCGTCAACAACAACTATCTCGATAAAGCGCATCCCGCATTCGGCAAAGTTGTCGAAGGAATGGACGTGGTCGACGCAATCGGCAAAGTCAAGACCAACTTTGGCGACAAACCGGTCACCGAAGTCGCCATCAAAATGGCAACCCTTCTCTAAACTTTTTTTCGCACTTTCACTCCCCGCGGTCTATCCTTCATATAGCCCAAGCGCCATATAGAAAAATCAATGACCGAAAAACATGAGTGGCGCAAAGAGGACAAAACCCTCTACCTCCCCAAAAATCAGCCGGAACTGATAACTATCCCTGCCATGAAATTTTTCATGGTCAAAGGAGTCGGCGACCCAAACACGAGTCAGACCTTCGCCGACCACATCGGCCTTCTCTACTCCCTCTCCTATGCAGTTCGCATGATGCCAAAACAGGGATTCACGCCTGAAGGCTACGCGCCTTACACCGTCTACCCGCTCGAAGGAGTCTGGGGACTCGTCAACCCAGAGCTTGGAATAGCTGACAAAAGCAACTTCTCCTACACATTGATGATTCGCCAGCCCGAGTTCGTCACTGACGACGTAATCTCCCGCGCAAAAGAGGCAGTCAGAAAGAAAAATCCTGACGCCCGTGTTGATGAAATGATCTTCGAAGAAATCGAAGAGGGACTTGCCGCCCAGATGCTGCATATCGGACCATACGATGATGAACCGGCAAGCTTTGCACGCCTCGCCGCATTCCTTGAAGAAAACCATCTCGAACGCACCTCACTCCTGCATCGGGAGATCTACATCTCAGATGCCAGAAAGAGTGACCCTGCAAAACAAAAAACCGTACTTCGGTGGACGGTCCGAAAAAAAGAAGTGTGAGTGTAGGGTTTTCCTTACACGCAGGAGAGCTTCACTAAGTCTTCCTGAACGGTTGAGCTTGGCTGAAGTCCGAAGTTTTCGACAAGAACATTCAGGATATCAGGCGTGATGAATGCCGGGAGAGAGGGACCTATCATGATGTTCTTGATTCCCAAGTGCAGGAGCGTCAGCAGGACGAGAACCGCTTTCTGCTCGTACCAGGCGATGTTGTAGGAGATCGGCAGATCGTTTACACCGCAGCCGAATGCGTCCGCAAGGGCGAGTGCCACAACCACCAGACTGTACGAGTCGTTACACTGGCCTGCATCAAGCACGCGGGGGATACCTTCGATATCGCCGAGCGGCAGGGCATTGTAGCGGTACTTGGCGCATCCTGCGGTCAGAATAACCGTGTCTTTGGGAAGCGCCTTGGCAAACTCGGTGTAGTAGCTGCGGCGTTTATCGCGGCCGTCACAACCTGCCATCACTACAAATCTCCGGATCTTTCCTGACTTGACGAGTTCGATAACTTTGGGCGCCAGAGCAAGCACTGCATCGTGAGCACAACCGGTCAGAAGGTCGGGGCGTCCGAGTTCTTCGGGCGAGCGGCAGGTCTTTGCAAGCGCGATGATTGCGGAGAAGTCCTTGCTTCCGTCAGGTTTTGCTTCGATGTGGGGCGTTCCCGGGAAACCGACGGCACCGGTCGTGAACACTTTGTCTGCATAGGCTGGCGCTGGCGGGACGATACAGTTTGTTGTGAACAGAACAGGACCGTGGAACTTTGGGAGTTCGTTTCTCTGCTCTGCCCATGATCCGCCAAAGTGTCCGCGGAGATGCGGATACTTCTTGAAGGCCGGATAGGCGTGGGCAATCAGCATCTCGCCATGCGTGTAGATGTCAACGCCCGCATCTTTGGTTGCTTCAAGCAGCATCTCAAGGTCTTTTAAGTCATGGCCGGTGACGAGAATTCCGGGTTTTGTTCCGGCACTTGTGGACACACTTGTGATCTCCGGCTTTCCATAGGTCTGGTTCGCTTCATCTAACAGAGCGAGAACTTTTGCCCCGTAAGCTCCACACTCGAGCACGAGTCCAGTTCTCTCTTCGATCGTGAGGTTCTCAAATCTTGAGGCAAGTGCGTCGCGGATGAATGTGAGGATGCTGTCATCTGTTTTGTTGAGCACGATTGCATGCGAGTAGTAGGCGGCGAGGCCTTTGATGCCGAAGAGCAGTGTTGAGTAGAGCGACCGGACGTTGACATCTGCGATCTCGTCAAGTCCTGCGGGGGCGTCAAAGGCGGGTTCGCCCGCGGCCTTGGGCAGGGAGTTGTAGTGTGCGGTGATGCAGGAGGAATACTCTGCAAAACACTGCTCGTCGAAGTTGACGTTTGTCAGCGTGGCAAACAGTGCTTCAAGAACGCAGGGCTGAAGATCGATGTTTGCCGCTTTTGCCCGGTAGGCAAGACATGAAAGAGCGTAGAGAACATCATCCTGAGCTCCGGCAACGATTTTGTTCTTTCCACAGGCGCCGCCCAGAGAACAGGGCTCTTTTGATTCCTGACATTGTGTACAGTACATGATTATTTTCACCTTGGTTTCTTTTGTATAGTATGTATATGGTTGATACTTAGTTATATAACAAAAAGTTTCCAAAAACATACCATGGGAGTTTTGGTCGGGATGGGATTTTGAAACGCGAATCGCAGGCCGCAGGCATGCGATTCGTGTTCTTCGCGTTTCAGAATTCGCGTTTCAGATATATCCCCAGCCAAGATGTTTATATTGTTAGCTTCCTAACTATCATGAGCAATGGATCCACAGCCGCCGGTCATCATCGAAATAAAAAAACTTGCCAACCAGATAAAACGTCAGCTTCACAACTCAGACAGTTTTTCAAAATGCGAAAACCTCACCGGAGTACAAGGATGGATTATCGGCTACCTTCACCATCAGGAAAAGGACATCTTCCAAAAAGACATCGAAGAACAACTTGAAGTCAGACGCTCAACCGCAAGCGGCATCCTCCAGCTCATGGAAAAAAACGGCCTCATCATCCGTGAGCCCGTACCCTACGACGCCAGACTCAAAAAGCTCATCCTTACCGAAAAAGCAAAAGATATCCACCGTCGCGTCGCCGGAGAAATGAACCGAATCGACTCACGACTCACCCGCGGCCTGACATCCGAAGAACTGACCCTTTTCTGTTCAGTGATCGCCAGAATGCAGAAAAATCTCGCAGGAGACAACCCATGAATCATATCGTCGAGCGGCTTTCAAAATCCATCCGCGAATACAAACGTGACAGCCTTCTTGCACCGGTTTTTGTCGCACTCGAAGTCGTAATGGAAGTCCTCATCCCCTTGATCATCGCAGGCCTCATCGACGACGGCATTACCGGAGGCAGCATGCCGATCATCGTCAAACTCGGCCTCACCCTTCTCCTGTTCGCCATCATGGCTCTGGTGTTCGGCGTACTTGCCGGAAAGTACGCAGCATCAGCCTCCGCAGGATTTGCGAGAAATCTCAGGCATGACATCTTTCACAACATCCAGAACTTCTCCTTCGCAAACATCGACAAATACTCAACAGCGAGCCTCATCACCCGCATGACAACTGACGTCACCAACGTCCAGAACGCATACCAGATGATCATCAGAGTTGCCATCCGCTGTCCCCTGATGCTGGTATTCTCCTTCCTCATGGTGGTAGGCATCAACGCTGAACTCTCGCTCATCTTCCTCGTCCTTCTGCCGATTCTCGGAATCGGCATGTATCTGATCATCACCAAAGCCCATCCCCTCTTTGAACTCGTGTTCAAAACATATGACCATCTCAACAAAGTCGTGCGGGAAAACCTGCGGGGAATCCGGGTCGTGAAGTCCTATGTCCGTGAAGATTATGAAACACGAAAGTTTCGCGACGTCTCAACCACAATCTACGGCTACTTCAGCAGCGCTGAAAAACTTCTTGCATTCACGAGCCCCCTCATGCAGGCGATAATTTATGCAAGTATTCTTCTGATCTCATGGTTTGGAGCACAGTTCATTGTACTCGGCAACCTCTCGACCGGAGAACTTGTGAGCCTCATCGCATACACCATGCAGATTCTCATGAGTCTCATGATGCTCGCGATGGTCTTTGTAATGATCACAATGGCGCGTGCGTCTGCGAAACGAATCACCGAAGTGCTCGACGAAGAAATTGATCTCAAAAATCCTGACTCCCCCGTCTACGAAGTCGCAGACGGAAGTGTGGAGTTCCAGAATGTCAGCTTCAGCTACACCAAAGATCAGAACAGACTTGCCCTCAAAAACATCTCCCTGAAGATAACGTCCGGAGAAACAATCGGTATTCTCGGCGGAACGGGAAGCTCAAAGTCAACACTTGTTCAGCTGATCCCGCGACTCTATGACGCAACTGATGGCGCGGTTTTTGTCGGCGGCAGAGATGTCAGAGAGTACGATATTGCCGCTCTCCGCAATGCAGTGGCAATGGTTTTACAGAAAAACATCCTGTTTGCAGGAACGATCCGTGACAACCTCAGATGGGGAAACCGGGACGCAACCGAGGAAGAGATTGTACATGCCTGCCGGCTCTCTCACGCTGATGAGTTTGTCAGCAGTCTGCCACAAGCCTATGACACACATGTGGAACAGGGCGGTTCAAACTTTTCCGGCGGCCAGAAACAGCGTCTCTGCATCGCCCGTGCTCTTCTGAAAAAACCGAAAATTCTGATTCTCGACGACTCAACAAGTGCGGTTGACACCAAAACCGACTCTCTGATCCGGGCAGCGTTCAGGACCGAACTTCCTGCCACCACCAAGATCATCATTGCGCAGAGAATCTCCTCGATTCAGGATGCGGACCGGATTCTTGTTCTGGACGAAGGTCGCATCACTGCCGAAGGAACCCATGCGGAACTTCTGGAAAAGGATCCTGTCTATCGGGAGATGTATCACTCCCAGCAGAAAGGAGGGGAAGAGTAATGCCGCCGATGGGGTCTGGCCGACACCACGGTCGCGGACAGTTCGGCGGCGGCAGAAAGCCTGGCGATGCCATGAAAACGATAAAGCGTCTGCTTGGATATCTGACCGGAACCTACAAAATCCGGTTCGCAATCGTTCTCATAGGAATTGTTCTGAGTTCCATCACCGGAGTTGTCGGTTCGCTCTTCATGGAGGTGCTGATTGATGACTATATCACGCCGCTTATCGGGGTAGAGAATCCGGTCTTCACCGGTCTTCTGACAGCGATCACATTCATGGCCGTCATCTATCTGATAGGCATTGTATCAACACTCATCTACACGCGAATGATGGTGGTCATCGGTCAGGGGGTTATGAAAAAGATCCGCGACCAGATGTTTGCCCATATGCAGAAGCTGTCGATAGGCTACTTTGACTCACACACTTTTGGCGATGTGATGAGTCATTACACCAACGATACCGACACCCTTCGGCAGATGATCACCCAGAGTGTGCCGCAGGTGTTTTCATCGGTGGTGACGATTGTTGCCGTATTTGTGGCGATGGTCTACACCAGTGTGTATCTCACACTTATTGTTGTCGCGATGCTGGTTGTGTTCTACTTCGTGACAAAGTACATCGGCGGCAGGAGTGCGAAGTACTTTGTGCAGCAGCAGAAGTCGCTCGGGACGGTGAACGGCTACATCGAAGAGATGATCAACGGCCAGAAGGTGGTGAAGGTGTTCTGTCATGAGGATGCGTCGAGGCTCGAGTTCGATACATTGAATGACGAACTTTACGGTCACGCAAAGTCGGCGAACACGTTTGCCAACATCTTCATGCCGATCGTGATGAATATCGGTAACATTCAGTATGTTTTGGTGGCAATCATCGGTGGAGCTCTTGCGATTAGTGGTATCGGCGGTCTGACGCTTGGGGCGATTGCGGCGTTTATGCTGCTGAGCAGGAGCTTTATGATGCCGGTCAGTCAGGTTTCCCAGCAGATCAGTGCGGTCGTGATGGCGCTTGCGGGTGCGGAACGCATTTTCCATCTGATGGATGAACCGGTCGAGGATGATCCGGGAACCGTCAGACTGGTGAATGCGAGAGTCGAGAACGGCGTTCTTTCTGAGACGACGGATGATACCGGTATCTGGGCATGGAAGGAGGAGACTCCAGAGGGAACAATTTACACGCAGCTGAAAGGGGATGTACGGTTTGATGAGGTGCATTTCGGATATGTGCCTGACAAAGAGGTTCTGCATGGTGTGAGTCTCTATGCAAAACCTGGTCAGAAGGTTGCCCTGGTCGGCGCGACCGGAGCAGGAAAGACGACGATCACAAATCTGATCAATCGTTTCTATGACATCTCTGAAGGAACGATTCTCTATGACGACATTGATATCAAGAGAATCAGGAAGAGTGATCTGCGGTGGTCGCTCGGCATGGTTTTGCAGGATACCAATCTGTTTACCGGAACGGTGATGGAGAACATCAGGTACGGAAAACTGGATGCGACCGATGAAGAGGTGTATGCTGCGGCAAGGCTTGCGAATGCTGACGGTTTCATTCAAATGCTGCCTGAGGGTTATGAGACGATGCTGGAAGGAGACGGCGGCAGTCTTTCGCAGGGTCAGCGTCAGCTGCTTTCGATTGCGCGTGCGGCGGTCGCCAACCCGCCGGTGATGATTCTGGACGAGGCGACGTCGAGTATTGATACGCGAACTGAGGCGATTGTGCAGGCTGGAATGGATTCACTGATGAAGGGAAGGACGGTGTTTGTGATTGCCCATCGTCTTTCAACGATTCATAATGCGGATGTGATTCTGGTTCTTGAAGACGGCAGAATCATTGAGCGCGGCAGTCATGATAAGCTGATTCAGGAGAAGGGAAAATACTACCAGCTCTACACGGGAGCGTTCGAGCTGGAGTAACATACTCTATTTTTCATAGATGGTATCAAAAAGATACAAAGATAGATAGGGATGCAGGTGCTATACTCTTTGTATGGACGAGTGTTGCACGGTGAATCTCACGGTGCGGTATCTGACGAAGAAGTGGATGCTGCTGATTATTCTTGAGTTGTTTAAGGGAGAGAATCATACCAGAAGGTTTTCGGAGCTGAAGGACCGGCTGCCTGATATTACGGCGAAGGTTTTGTCCGAGCGCCTGCAGGAACTGGAGGCTGAGGGAATTGTTTCAAAACATGTTGATGCGAGCGTTGTTCCTATCAGATCAGAGTACACGCTGACTGCGAGCGGTATCGAGCTGATGGAGGTTGTGCGGGGGATTAAGTACTGGGCGCTGAAGTGGAAGATCGATAACATTCCCTGCGGCGATCAGGAATGCAAACACTGTAAGCTGTGATGATTCATTCTGTAGGCGGTGTCTGTTACACGTCGCCTTCTCGCGAAAAATCATGCCTTTCACACGCTACACCATGCAAACTCCGCCAACTCTGCGCCAACTATACGCAACCGTTTGCCGCATCATAAAGACTAAAATCAAAATCCAATGCCATGTGAAAGGAATTCGTATATACGTATAGTGAAAACGAAAATTCACTCCCATTAACCAAATAGAGATCAACAGCCCCAAAGAGATCCAGGCAAAACACACTCCAACTATACGCACTATACGAAATAGCAACCAAACACAACAAAATCAAAAAATATGCAAAATACAATGATTTCAACTATACGAAAAACCCCACGAACATTACGCATACATAATATTCTGTGAAAATATGAAAGGGCCAAGGCCGGGACTCGAACCCGGGTCTAAGGATCCACAGTCCTAAAGGATGACCAGCTACCCTACCTTAGCCTGAAAACCAGTTTCTCTGGAATGAATTCGGTTTCACACCGCCGTGTGAAACACTCTAATACATAGGGTGTTCCCAAATATTAACATATCCTTTGGATTGGTGTTGCCTAGTAATTCTTGGCCTCCCACGGAAAAACAGAACACACGGAGTTTTACCGAAAAAACATCACGGAGCAGACGTGAACATCACAGAAATATCGTTTCAAAGGTGAGTTCCGTGATGTTTTTTTCCGTGAAATTTTCTGCGTATTCCGTTTTTCCGTGGGCGGAGTTGTCCAAACGCAAACAGTGTTTACCGATAAACAAATTAATGGGCAAAACCCTTTGGATTGTAGTCGGGGCAGGTTGTGTTCGTTGATTTGGGAATAAATTTTGTTAGTCGTGATTCTCTGTAGGTGGTCTCACGTGGTTACCTTAAATGAAATCACATAAAGAAATCCCAATAAACGAAAATCATTCACCCGAAAAAGTCCCGGATGCCATTCACGTTTATTACTGTCCACCACCAATAGTTACGTAGTTTTTGTCTCTGTTTTTTGGAGTTCAGAGAGTGAGGGAAAAAGATATGACAGAAGAACACTTCCGGACCCCGATTGTCTGCGTGCTCGGGCATGTAGACCACGGGAAAACATCGCTTCTGGATAGGATTCGCGGCTCGCGTGTTACCGCAGGGGAAGCAGGGGCAATCACCCAGCATATCGGCGCAACACTGATACCCATCGACTCCATTCAGAAAATAAGCGGTGACCTGGGAAAGATGAAGACCTCAGTCCCGGGCCTTCTCTTTATTGACACACCCGGACACCATGCATTCACCACGCTTCGTGCCCGCGGCGGCGCACTCGCCGACATCGCAATTCTCGTGGTGGACGTGAATGAAGGATTCAAACAGCAGACGATCGAAGCTCTGCAGATTCTCAGAAACTGTAAAACTCCGTTCGTCATTGCCGCAACAAAGATCGACCGCATCCCGGGCTGGCGGCCGCAGCAGAACGCAGGTTTCCTGAAATCATACAAAAGTCAGAACGACCGAGCCCAGACCGAGTGCGAAAACCGTGTCTACGAACTGGTCGGAAAACTTTCCGACCTCGGTTTCAACTCCGAGCGGTTCGACCGCGTGAGTGACTTCCAGCGAAACCTTGTGATCGTTCCTGTCAGCAGCATGACCGGTGAAGGCATCGGCGACCTGCTGATGGTCATGATCGGTCTTGCTCAGCGCTTCTTAACCGAAGGTCTGAAGATGACCGTCGAAGGTCCTGGCGTTGGAACTGTTCTTGAAGTAAAAGAGGAAAAAGGTCTTGGCACAACCCTTGACGTTATTCTCTATGACGGCATCATCAGCATCGGCGATGAAATCGCTGTTGCGGGTGCTGAAGGGCCAATCGCAACCAAAGTGCGTGCGCTTCTCCAGCCGCGACCGATGAAGGAAATTCTGGTCGAAGATCGGTTCGAACGCGTCAAATCCGTGATCGCCGCAGCCGGAGTCAAAATCACTGCACCGAATCTGGAGACAGTCATTGCCGGCTCCCCGCTTCGGGTCATTCGCGATGACCGCGACGCGGTGCTTGCAAAAATAGATCAGGAGATGCAGGAGATCAATGTCAAACTCTCCGAAGTCGGTATCACTGTCCGGGCCGACACAATCGGTGCTCTTGAAGCACTTTCCAAAGAGCTGGAAGGAAAGAACATCCCAATCATGCGCGCTGAAGTAGGTCCTGTCAGCCGTCATGACCTGATTGAGATCAGCGTCATGAAGGACGAATCCTACAAAACCGTGCTCTGCTTCAACGTCCCTCTCCTGCCGGACGCAGAAGCAATGATCCGCGACGGCGATGTGGATGTTAAGGTCTTCTCCAACCGCGTCATCTACAAACTCATCGACGAGTACATCGCATGGCGCGACGAACTTGCCCGAGCGCGTGAGGCAAAACAGTTTGAGACCGTCGTACTTCCGGCGAAGTTTTCCATTCTTCCCGGCTGCGTGTTCCGCCAGAGCGGCCCCGCGGTTGTGGGTGTGCGAATCCTTGGAGGAATTCTCCGGCCGCATGTCAATGTCTCGACGCGCGAGGGCAAGGTTGTTGGTGAGATCAAGCAGATCAAACTGAACAAGGAAAGTATTCAGGAGGCAAAGGAGGGTGCCGAAGTTGCGATCTCCATCGACGGCGTCACAATCGGGCGACAAATCGATGTCGGGGAGACGCTTTACGTTGCCGTGCCCGAGCGACATGTGAAGGTTTTGGAGACGGAAATGTACTCTCATTTAAATCCCGGTACTCAGGAGGCACTTGAGGAGTATGCCAACATTTTCCGCAAGACCGAGTTCTTCTGGGGGAAGTAGTATAAATGGGGAGAGACTAACTATATGGGTACTTCGGCATCCTATTGATATCGAGGAGATGTGCTTATACAATGGTAGACTTTAAGGTCGTACTGTCAGACCCGAAATCCGGTCTTTCGTACAAAATAGATGCCACGGGCGCAGCTGCAGGTGCACTTCTGGGAAAGAAGATCGGCACCGAAGTTGACGGCGCTCCGTTTGGTATGAACGGCTACAAGATCACAATCACTGGTGGATCCGACAAGACCGGTATTCCGGCACGCGCTGACCTTCCGGGCAACGGCAAGAGAAACCTTCTCTTATCCGACGGATTTGGTTTCCACGCAACCCACCACGGTGAGAGAAGAAGAAAAACCCAGCGCGGCAATGAGATCGCAGCTGATTTCGTTCAGGTAAATGCCAAAATCTCCACCTACGGCGAAAAGCCGGTCGCAGAGATCTTTGCTCCGGCAGAAGCTGCAGCAGAGTAACTCTCTCATCAATACTTTTTTCTTTTCTTCAAAATTTCTAAAAAAAAAATTACGCGTTGTGATTTTTTGAAATCTTTACAGTCGCGTAGAAAAATTATTGTTTCTGATTGTTACATCGTCTCTTTCAGAGCCGGCAGATATGCATCATAGGCCACGCGATATTTTTTTGCCAGAAGAATCATTGCTGCCTGCGGCAGAAGAAGATTGTCAAAATGTTCGTTGATCTCCTGCAGTTCGGCTGCGAGATCTTTTTTGGTTTTTCCAGTCGCTGTGGCAATGTCTTCGAAGAGTGCTTCGACCGGATCTTTTTCTGCTTCTGTTGCAGAAAAGATCTCATCGCCCGGCCGGAACCCGAGAGGTATGGTGATGTCTGCAAGAGATCCGGTAAACCGGTAACTGGTTTCCGAGCCGTCTTTACTAATCAGGTTGCGTTTTGATGCGAGGTCGATCAGTTTTTTCGCCTGGTCCTGACTCATCCACCGTTTGTCCTGTACATAGTAGAACACCAGCTCCATCTTGGTGAGCTTTTCTTTTCTTCCATGTTTGAAAGGCGCGGCAATGGTGGTTTCCAGTTCGGTCACGAAAGTGCCTCAAGAATCATTTTCTTCATGTCCATTGAATCGAATCCTTCGATGGACGGAGACTTGGTGATGAAGACTTCGGTTCTGTCACCTTTTTCGATGGTGCGGATCATGAAGCGGTGGTCGTTTAAGGGCACGTTGCCGGATGCTTTGAGCAGGGTGTCGGTGAGGACAACGACAATGTCAGCGGCATCGGTTGCAATTTTGCTCATCTGAGAACCCTTTACAATCTGTTCAAATCCAAGCCGGTCATTGGCAAGCAAAACACTGATCTCCCGTTTGATTGGTCCGCGATCGGTTCGGAAATTATCCTGTCGTCCGGCGAGGGACTCTACGGCGTCCAGAAATACCGGAAAATGGACATCTGCTTCAAACTCAAGATCGCAGCGGTTGGGAAACTGATAGGACACTCTTCTCATGTATCAGATATTGGTAACTGCTACGGATAAGTATATTCTGCTGTGATGCGTTGCATCCTTATTTGTGAGATGAATACGACCGGCAGTCTCCGAGAACTGTACGTTCACGTAACTGAGAAAAGAAAAAAAATATTATGGTTATTCGAGCAGGACTGCGTTGATAACGCCGTCCTGACCCGGGCGACTGACGATGCGGGCTTTACCGATGTCGGTAATGATGATTGCGCCCTTGGTCATCAGGCTTCGGCGAACATAGTTCGGGTTTGCTGCGTTCTCTGCCACAGAAGTGATCTTTGCCTTCTGGACTTTTCCGGTCTTCTTGTCGCTGACGTTTGCGAACTCACAGCGGAGTGCGCGGACTTTCGTGTTGCCGCCGGTCACTCTGATGGTCTTTACACGGGTTGGGCCAACAATGGTGTCTGCCGGGGATCTGCCGATCTCGAACCGTTTCTTTCCACGGTTTGCGTGGTAGCGGCCGCCGGTAGACTTTCTAACGGATCTTCCTTGCCAAAGCATGAATTAATTATCTCCTATAATGTGTTTCTCTGATCGAATGTCCGGAGGTTGTCCGAACATCTCAGTCTTTTCCAGAGTCCTATATGTATAGGCTCTACCGATATTTAAATTCCTTTAGGCAAGGATTGCGTCAACAACTTCCTTGACCCCTTCACCTTTTCTGAGATTGGTTTTGATGATGATCATCTCAGGGTTGTAGCGTTTGATGTCGTTTATCATGCGTTCGACGTTGCAGCCGACAGCTTCAGCGAGATCGATTTTGTTGATGACTGCAATCTGGCAGTCGCGGAACATCATCGGGTGTTTGTTGACCACGTCGTCGCCTTCGGTGGTGGAGATAACGACGATCCGTTTTTCTGCGCCAAGTTTGAAGTCGGTCGGGCAGACCATGTTGCCAACATTTTCGATTAAGACTACATTGATTCCGTGGAGGTCAAGGTGGTCGAGCGCATGGTGGACGAGATGCGCATCAAGGTGGCACTCTTTTCCGGTGTTTGCATTGAAGGCAGGAATGCCGGTCTTGACGATTCGCTGGAAGTCATCATCACCGTAGACATCGCCTGCGATTGCGGCAGCGTTGAGGTTGCGGCGCTTGAGTTCGGGAACGATCTGTTCAACGAGCGAGGTTTTACCTGAGCCTATGGCTCCGAGAAGATCAAATGCACGGACGCCGTGCGCTTTGAAATGTTCTGCGTTATGTTCCGCAAGACGGTTATTCGCGCCGTAAATCTCGGCTTCCATGTGAACATCCACGTGGTGCATAATGGTAGTATTGGTGTGCGTCTGGTTTATAGATGCGCTATTTCTATTCTGCGTATGAGTGCGTCATACCGTGAACAAGAAAAATATGTTTTTGGTCAGCTACAGATTACACAAAGTAATCATATCAAAACATTATGTAAAGTTATATTAACATCGACTGCCCATTATATTATGTCAGAGAAAAATTCTGACACCCCACACACACTCAGGAGAAATGCCATTATGAACACTCTTGCAAAAATTACTGCAGTTCTGCTTGCTCTTACATTGCTGGCTCTGCCGGTAGTTGCAGCAGAAACCGAGGGAGAACACGGCTATTTTGTTGTGTCAATCTCAGATGATCATTCCACCCTATATCTGAAATACATTCCACCTGTCGAACATGAAGCGATCCCAGAACACATGGAGCTTCGCCCCTACTTCCGGGACAGCGATCCGGAGCTCGTGATCATTGACGCAGGAGATCCTTTGGTCGATGATCTGATCGCGAAAGGAGCGATCGTTATGATGCCGGACACAGTTTTGGAAAACTCTGCCGGATCGATGACATACGAGTATGCGGCAGTCCCATAAAGAAAATACCAATATTCATATTTTCTTTTTTCTGCTTTCCGTTTCGTTTCTTCACAACGTCTGAAGGATTCGTTATTGTTTGAAATTTTTTGGCATGTCATTTTACTTGAAGCAATCAAGGTAAAAAATTTCCCGTACCGAAAATTATTTTTTCAGATTTTTGCATCGAAGATCCTTCATCGCCAATTACCTTATAGATCATCAACGCCAAACAGTACTACATCCATGGCGATTCGTTTTCTCTATCCCTGTTACTTCAATGCAGGTCTGACCCGCTCTCAAGGAAGACGCGTGGCAAAAACTCTTGCAGTATCCTCACCGAACCTTGCTCAGGTTACCCGTGCGGTAAAACAGTGCAGCGTAACTGTCCTTGACGAAGAGCGCGACATCATGCATCCGGCACACTGGTTTTCCCGTGAAGGCAGACTGCGGGTTGAGTATGAGGGAAGCAAAGAGGAACTTCTCCAGAAAGTTGCACACAAACTGAGCGGGAACTAAGAAAATCATGTACGATTTCCACTGCCACACAACGATGAGCGACGGAGAACTTCTGCCGACCGAACTTCTCCGCAGACTCTCTGTCCTCGGCTACACCGAAGTTGCCATCTCGGATCATGCAGACTTTTCCAATGTGGAAGCACTCCTTTCCGCCCAGAAAGCAGTAAAAAAATCTGCGGAACTTTTTGGACTGCGTCTTTACTCAGGCATTGAGATTACGCATGTGCCACCGGAACAGATCGATGAGCTGGCAGGATATGCCAAAGCGCTTGGTGCAGAGATTGTGGTGGTGCACGGCGAGACAGTTTCTGAGCCGGTAGCTCCGGGAACCAACATGGCTGCACTTTCCAGCAGTTATGTGGATATCCTTGCACACCCGGGTCTCATCACCGAAGAAGAGGCACGACTTGCCGCACGAAACAACATATATCTTGAGATCACTGCGCGTGGCGGACACAACAGAACAAACGGCCATGTAGTCTTTGAAGCCCGTCGCGCGGGTGCATCTCTGGTAGTTGAGTCTGATGCCCACGGTCCTGATGATCTGTTGAGTGAACAGGTGAAGTATCTTGTTGCTCGGGGGGCAGGGATGCGTGAAGACGAGGCAAAAACAGCTCTTTCTCTATCCGCAGATGAGGTCAGAAATCTCTGACTCTATTTTACTATTCTGGAACAAGTTTATATAGTCCTCACTCATCATAATATATTGCATATATATTCTGTGGTTTGATTCTGCAGTATATGCGGTATGATTTCGAGGCTGATTTGTGAAGTTTGCAGGAAGTGTTACAGCAATTCTTGGACAACGACTGTTAGTTGTCAGAAGTGATGCGGGTCAGCTTCCTCCTCTTTACACAGGGGTTGCCGATGCAGAAAATCGCCCTGTTGGTAAAATTGTAGATCTCTACGGAAGCGTTTCACGCCCCTATCTTACCGTTCTGTGCAATGAAGGTGTTTGCGCATATGTTGGGGACAATCTCTATGTAATCCCCGAATCAAAACCGGAAAAACCAGGGAAAAAACATCATCATGCGTCCGGACGCACGGGGACGGACAATAGCCGCCGCCCGAAGACCGGAGGTTCAATATGGAAAAAGAAATCGAGAAGCTGAGACAGTTAAAGGAAGAGCGCGAAAAGATGAAACAGCGGCAGAACACCGCTGTGGAAAAGGTGAAGGAGAAGCAGGGAGGCAATGACACCACTGCGACGGTCTGTCCGGAATGCGGTAGCCGCCAGCTTGTCCATGACTATGAGCGTGCGGAACTGGTTTGTCAGCAGTGTGGTCTTGTGCTTGATGATGACTTCATCGACCGCGGACCGGAGTGGCGTGCGTTTGATCATGATCAGAGAATGAAGCGGTCGCGTGTTGGTGCGCCGATGACCTTTACGATTCACGATAAAGGTCTGTCCACCATGATCGACTGGAGAAACCGCGACAGTTATGGTCGTGCAATCTCTTCGAAGAACCGTGCCCAGCTTTACCGGCTGAGAAAATGGCAGCGCCGTATCAGAGTTTCGAACGCAACCGAACGTAACCTTGCATTTGCCTTATCCGAACTGGATCGTATGGCATCTGCTCTTGGTCTTCCAAGAAACGTGCGTGAGACCGCAGCAGTTGTTTACCGTGACGCGGTTGACAAGAATCTGATTCGCGGAAGAAGTATCGAAGGAGTGGCAGCAGCCGCCCTTTATGCCGCATGCCGTCAGTGTAATGTTCCGCGAACGCTTGATGAGATTGCGGAAGTGTCGCGTGTTTCAAGAAAAGAGATCGGCAGAACCTACCGGTTCATCTCCCGTGAGCTTGGCTTGAAACTTCTACCGACTTCTCCGGGCGATTATGTGCCAAGATTCTGTTCAGGTCTGAACCTGAAGGGTGAGGTCCAGTCGCGTGCGATGGAGATCTTAAAGCAGGCAGGCGAACGCGAGCTTACAAGCGGGCGCGGTCCGACCGGTGTAGCTGCCGCTGCCATCTATATCTCGTCAATTCTCTCCGGAGAACGCAGAACCCAGCGTGAAGTCGCTGATGTTGCGGGTGTGACCGAGGTCACGATTCGGAACAGATATAAGGAATTGGCAGAACAATTAGATATTGAGATTATTCTCTAATCGGGATTAACTTCCCAACAATACTTTTTATCGGGCTCGTATATCAGGGGTAGATAGCTACGTTCGCAACGTAGATGCCGCGGGTTCAAATCCCGCCGGGTCCATTTTTGTTTTTTTGAATGCTGTTCACAAAGTTCTGCCGCCCACGGAAAGGCAGAACACACGGAAATTTCACAGAAAAAAATCACGGAGCAGACGTGAACATCACGGAAAGATTTCTGATACTAGCGTATCAAGCTCACCGACAAAAATTGAATTGGAATTTTATTTTCATGCCAAATATCGCTTTGAGTATCGGTTCCGTGATGTTCACGTCTGCTCCGTGATTTTTTCCGTGAAATTTCCGTGTGTTCAGTGTGTTCCGTGGGCGGCAGAATCTCGCGGACAGCACTCCCCCAAAAAAAGAAAAATGAAATTGGTTGAAAAATATTTCTACTCTTCTTCCTGTGCTTTGATCTCTGCGATGTGTCTGCGAACCGCAATGGTGTCTGCGGAAAGAGGGAGGTCCTCCCACTTGACCAGATCGCCGTCAGTATCACAGAGTGCGACCGGCGGATCGGATTTCTGGGTCAGGAATGCAGTCACCAGCATGGCAATACCTCCCATTGCCCAGGGAACAAAGGTCTGAATACCGATCCAGAGATTATCCTGCGGCTCGATAGCAATCTGACCGAAGTAGATCGACTGGGCAATGATACAACCGATCACGCCAATAAACCCGACAACAATCGATGCAATCGCGGACGATGCATTGCATCTCTTCCAGAAGAGGGCGCCTATCAGTGCCCAGAACATGCAGTTGAAGAGAATCGTAAACGAGAAGATCATCATCCAGTACAAACTGTCGATCACAAAACTGAAGAACACACAAAATACCCCTATCACCAGAACCAGCATACGGGTAAGCCGGAGAACCTGCAGGGAGGTGGTTGCGTACTTGGAGAGCGAACCATGCAGCATCAGTGTAGAGATTGCCGCAGACGCTGCAAAAATCGTAGAGCTTGACGTTGACATGATTGCTGCAAGCAGTGATCCGATAAAGACCGCCATCAGAACAACACCAATCGCTCCCATCACGCTTGGATCAAACAACTTTTCCGCAAGGACCAGCAGAACATAGTTTCCGTCTTCGGCGAGTACGTCAGCCATGGGAGCGCCCGAGGCGGTGGTCGCCCCCTGCGAAACCATCACGATTGCAATGAGTGCGATCAGCATCGAGAAAAATCCTGCGATCGCATACATTCCCGAACCGATAAGAAGACCCTGCTGAGCAGACTTCGTATCGCGAGCGCAGAGAACACGTTGTGTCAGCTCAACTGAAGCAAGGTATCCAAATCCCATTCCCGAAAGGCCTGCAATCCAGGTGAAGATACCGAGAGGATCAACCGTGAATCCGGTACTCACTGCGCCTGCTCCATCGTTCGGGAACAGGTTCCAGAAGTTTTCCGGTGTTGCGGCGTTCAGTACGTCAAGTCCTCCGACAAAGACGATTCCGGTCGGAATCAGAATGATCAGTCCAAGCATAATCATCACTGCCTGAATGTTGTCGGTGTAGACAACCGCAAGCATTCCGCCAAGATAGGTGTACAAAACCACAATGAGTCCTGCAATGATTGCGCAGATGAGAGGATCAAAATCCAGAAACAGTTTGAAGATGGTGGTCAGAGCGACAATATTTGCCGCAGTCCAGGTGATCATGGAAGGAATGCACATCAGCGTGGCAACGGTTGCTCCGCGTTTGCCAAACCGCAGACGATACATCTCGCTTAAGGATGCGATCTTGAGTTTTCGAAGAATCGCACAGAAGAAGATTGCCATCAGCACAAGCGTCAGACAGGTTGCCCAAGGATCTGCAATCGTGGATACCACGTAGCCGGTATATGCAGTTCCCGCAGCTCCGAGCAGCACGCCACCGCACCAGTTGGTTGAAAAGACTGTTCCGCCGACCATTAAGGGGCCGACCCCTTTGCTTGCGATCAGATAATCTGCTGCACTTTTATCTGCGCCTTTCCGCTGCACAAAGTATCCGATGGCGATCATCGATGCCATGTAGATGACGACAATTATCAGTACGAGATTGTCGATAAAGAACTGACTTATCTGCTCTAAACCCATAGACCACACTCCAGATTTGATGGGGAAAATATATTGGATAAACGTCTGCTGCCACCCCCGTGACACCACACGTGTTATGCTAACTTTGTTGCCTTCGTAATTTCTTAAAGGTGTCTCATGAAAAGATTTCAGTACAATCTGATTTGCACTGATTGGGAGATGCCTGCCGATAATTTTTGGTGAGAAAAAATGTTTGCAATCTGTCGGAAATTTTGTTCACCGACTTCATAAAGATTTTAATTGGGCAATGATGCCTCGGGAAAAAAGAATTTTTGTGCAGCGGTACTTTTCTGCCGCGCAAATATTTGTGACTCAGACGATTGTTATCTCTATGGTGTCGTAAATTTCCTGATACTCAATGCCGTCCGGGGTGATGTTTGTGACCAGCATATCACGAATCATGGTCTGTTCGTTTGTGGTGTTGTCAGGGTTGAACGTTCCATCTTCTGCGATATCAGCTTCGGAAATACTGCGGGTGTACGTAAGCCGCTGTCCTGCTTTCAGATCATTTTTGTCGATGCCCATATTTTCACAGTCTTCGTTTGTCCAGACCGAGATCATGTCCGTTCCGGCAGCATAGATGGGCATACGAATGGTGTCGCCTTTGTTCATGCCGACAATATTTGCTGCAATGACGTTGTACTCTCCAACCAAGAGCCAGTAAGGACTCTTGTGGGTTTTGCTGTTCAGCGTCATGTAGTCATCGTCTGTGGTGTTGCCTGCCGTAACTACAACGTTCTCCGTCAAAATTATCGGGACCGGCATCCTTCCTGCATCAAGAATTTCTCTGTACTTTGTTTCATTCGAGGTGACCATGACGGTATCACCGATGTACATGGTGAACTCGACGGTAACATTGTCTCCAGCTTGTATCGGCTCGGACGGAGTTGTCCCGATACAACCGGCAGCAAAAACAAGACCGCCGAGAAGAAGAACAGCAAGGACTGCTGCGAGATGTTTCATGGATAATGTATAGGTTACTATACATTAACAAGTTTATGGAAGGGAAGGGCTTTGCATGGGTAATTCTGAATCGCTCATGAAACGCAGGCATGTGAAGTGTGGGCGAGCCGGGATGAAAAATGCAAAGCCGAAAAAATAAAAATTATTCGATGGTTGTTACCAGCGCCCAGTCCGGGAGACCTGGTGTCAGCCCGAACGCCCAGAGCACGAGGGTAAACAACAGGATCGTAAATATCGCAACACCAAGCAGATTCATTGCCCATCCTGCATTTATCATATCCTTCATCTCCACATACTCAGTACTGTAAGCAATAGCATTCGGCGGCGTTGCGACCGGCAGCATAAACGCAAAACTCGAACACACCGCAGCAGTCATCATCAGAATCCATGGATTGACCTGAAGAGACAAAGCCGTGACCGCAAGAATCGGCATCATCACTGATGCGATCGCCGTGTTTGACGTCACTTCGGTCAGAAGCATCACCACCACTGCGATGATTATCACCAGCAGAACAATTGGAACTCCGTTCAAAACCGAAAAGTATCCGACAATCGCCTGAGCAAGACCGCTTTTGATGAACGCCGCCGACAGGCACATGCCTCCGCCGAAGAGAAGAAGAATTCCCCATGGAATGCGGACAGCCCACTCCCAGTTCATGGTAAACTCCTGCTTTTTCCAGTTGACCGGAATCAGGAAGAGAAGAAGGGCGCCAAAAATTGCAACCGTACAGTCATCAATTCCCGGAAAGATCATCTCAAGACCGGGAATCGTGATGGGGCCAAGATCCTTATTTTTCTCAAAGATCCAGAGAAACGCTGTCAGGATAAATACCGCAAGAGTATTTTTCTCACCGCGGGACATGGGACCAAGCGCTGTGATCTCCTGGGTGAGTACATCCTTTGCATGATCAAGCGTCTTTGGCATTTTGCGGTAGGCAACCCTTGTTAACCAGAGCCACGCAATTGGAATGAAGATGAGGAGAAGCGGGATACCAAACTTCAGCCAGGTGAAAAAGTCAATGGTCGGTGCTTCCGGGAACAGTATCTGCATCTGGGCAACGAGAATTCCGTTTGCCGGCGTTCCGATAAGTGTCGCAATGCCTCCGATACTTGCAGCATATGCAACCGCAAGAACAAGACAACCGGCGAAGGCTTTCTGTTCGGTGGTCATGTCCTTGTAGACTTTGGTTGGGAGGACGGTTGCAATGATGGCGATGGCAATGGGGATCATCATCATGGCGGTCGCCGTATTCGACATCCACATGGACAGAAATGCTGTTGCGATCATGAAACCGAGCACCAGTCTCCGCGGACTGGTACCGGTAAACCCAATGATCTTCAATGCAATGCGTTTATGCAGACCCCACCGCTGCATGGACATTGCAATAATAAACCCTCCGAGAAAGAGGAAAATAATTTTGTCAGCATAGGGAGCACATGCTTCGGCAGGGCTCAGAATGCCAAGAAGCGGGAACGCAACGATCGGGATGAGGGCAGTTGCCTCAATCGGTATAGGCTGGGTAATCCAGAAGATAGCCATCAGCACTGTTACAGCCGCAGCATACCTTGCTGAGACCGGAAGGATCGTTGGATCTATCGGGATTAACAGTATGGCAATGAATGTCGCAATGCCAAGTATTAACCCAATGCGTTTATCCATAACTTATACTGTATACATGATACCAATTTGAGTATTGCTTTTTTGATTTCGGGTCGTCAGGAATCAACGACACAAACCATGCTGTTACCCTCTACTTAATCATCTTTCCAGACAAATGATACACCACATTCTATAAACGAATACAGTTTCAGGATTTGCATATACAATGGCAGAGGAAATACCCCAGGCACAAATTGAGAAGGACGAAGCGCGAAAGCGGTATGAGTTCAAAAAATCGTTGGAAAAGCTGGAGGAAAAGGAAGGCTCGGGAACAGAACTGATCTCTTTGTACATCCCGCCCGACAAACAGATCTACGACGTAACCGCACAACTCCGTGACGAGTACGGCCAGTGCGCCAACATCAAAAGCAAACAGACGCGAACCAACGTGCAGAGTGCAATCTCCTCGATTCTCGCACGGCTGAAATACTTCAAAAACCCGCCGGAGAACGGCATGGCAGTATTTTGCGGAGCCATCAACGTCGGCGGAGACAAAACCGATCTCGAATCGATCATTGTTGAACCGCCAGAAGTAATCCGTACCTACAGCTACCGATGCAGTTCAAGCTTCGAGCTTGAACCGCTCAAAGCGATGCTGGACGACAAGTACGTCTACGGACTTCTTGTCATCGACCGCCGAGAAGCCTACTGGGGATTCTTACGCGGCACCCACATCGAACCAATCAATGGAACCACCTCGACCGTCCCCGGCAAACAGCGTAAAGGTGGTCAGTCAAGTATTCGTTTCGAACGCCTGCGTCTGATCGCCATCCATGACTTCTACAAAAAAGTCGGCGAGCGTGCATCCGAAGCATTTCTGGCTGAACCGAACTTCTTCGAAAAATTCAAAGGCCTTCTGATTGGCGGCCCGATGCCAACCAAAGAAGAGTTCGCAGAAGGAGATTTCCTGCACCACGAGGTAAAGAAACGTCTTATTGGTCTCTTCGACGCATCCTACACCAACGAGTTCGGTCTGCGTGAACTCGTCGACAATGCCCAGGACGCCCTTCGTGGTGTCGACATCATGGATGAGAAGAAGGAGATGACGCGGTTCTTCAAAGAGCTCATCAAAGAGAACGGATGCGCAGCATATGGTGAGGAAAGCGTGCGGGCAAACCTTGAGGCAGGAGCAGTTGATACCCTGCTGCTCTCCGAAAAACTCAGAAAAGCCAGACTCACCATTCAGTGCGGCAACTGCGGTTATCAGGAGATCAAGACGATGCAGGTTGAAGCCGGCAAAAAGTTCAAGGACCTCCCGCTCGGTCACTGTCCGCAGTGCCAGTCGCCGCTGTTCCTTGCTGACGAGACTGATATTATTGATGAACTCACCAACCTCGCCGACACCTCAAACACCCGCGTTGAGATCATCTCTGATGACTTCGAGGAAGGGTCTATGCTGTTCAATGCATTCGGCGGAATTGCCGCAGTGCTGCGGTACCCAACAGGGATGTAAGCATTATGTACCGGGAATATATTCAAAAAGTTGAGACTCTTCTCCGCGAAATTACCGGAGAAGAGGATGTGCTGCTTACTGACGGCGGCGACCATGCCGACATTGCATCAACCGTTGCATTCGCCCTGGCAAAAAAAGAGCGGAAAAATCCGGCAGCGATCGCAACAGAGATTGTCGCAAAAGTTTCCGCCCGTCCTGACGCTGCAGGACTTGCAGTTTCTGCGAAGGGTCCGTACATTAACTTCGTGTTCGGCGGAGAGTATGTGGCTGACTCTGTTCGTGCCGCTCGCGGTGCAGACTACGGCCAGCTTCCGGCCCGGACCGAACGGGTGATTCTTGAACACACGAGCGCAAATCCGAACGGTCCTCTGCATGTAGGTCACATCAGAAACACCGTTATCGGGGACACTTTGGTTCGTGCGTTCCGAAAGGCAGGATATCCGGTTGAGGCCCAGTATTATCTCAATGACATGGGCCGCCAGATTGCAATCGTTGCGTGGGGCGTCAAAAATCTCCATTACGATAGACTGCCAAACGAGAAGGGCGATGATTTTATTGTGCGCCATTATGTGGAGGCCAATAAAATTGCAAAGGCAAAGCCTGAGATCGAGCCTGAGTTTGATGTGATGATGGAAAAGATCGAAGCAGGCGATCCTGAGACCGTGAAGCTGTTCCATGATTCGGTTGACATCTGTGCTGAAGGCATCAAAGAGACTCTTGCGTCGATGAATGTTCATCACGACAGATTTGTCCGCGAGACGACGTTCCTCTGGAACGGGGAGATGCAGAAGGTTATGGCCAGAATCGAAAAGCTGCCCGAGGCCAATCACGAAGACCAGATGATGTATCTGGATCTCTCGGACAAAGGGTTCGGCAACAAGTACGTGCTCCGCCGCAGTAACGGAACTTCGGTGTATGCGGCCCGCGACCTTGCGTTCCATCTCTGGAAAAACGGCCAGTGCGACCGGAGCATCGATGTGCTCGGCGCTGACCACAAACTGATCGGCGCACAACTTCAGGCAACACTATCTCTGATCGGTGAGCGGCCGCCGGAGATTGTGCACTTCGAGTTTGTGTCGCTGCCGGAAGGATCGATGACGACCCGCGGCGGTGTGTTCATTACTGCTGACGAGCTGATCGCAGAGACGAAGAAACGTGCTCTTGAAGAGGTGACGGTTCGTCGTCCTGAACTTTCCGAATCTGAACGTTTGCAAATTGCGTCCGCAGTCGCGATTGGTGCGGTGCGGTATGATATTGTGAAGGTGTCTGCTGAGAAGTCGACGGTGTTTGACTGGAAGGAGGCGCTGGACTTTGAACGCCAGAGTGCTCCTTACGTTCAGTACGCTCATGCCCGTGCCTGTTCAATTCTGGAGAAGGCAAAAGCCGAAGGAGGGTTTGCAGAGAATTATTCGTACACAGATTCGTATGAGATTGCGCTTGCGAAGCACATCGCACACTTCCCATATGTGATCGAGAAAGTGGTGATGGAGCTTCGTCCGCATCTCCTTGCAACCTATGTTCGCGACCTTGCGGATCTCTTCAACTCGTTCTATCGGTTCGCTCCTGTGCTGAAGGCGGAAGGGTCTGTCCGTGATGCACGGCTGACGCTTGTTGATGCAAGCAGGAACACGCTTGCATCAGCGCTTGATGTTCTTGGCATTGAAGCACTGAAGTCGATGTGATTTCTGATCAGTGGCGTGGGAAATTTTTTTCTCGCCATTGATCGGATCATATTTTTTTGTGGAAAAATATTTCCGCGAATTTTTTTCTTCGCGAATTTTTTTTTTGAAAATATTTTTGTGAAATTTTTTTGATCTTTGGTGTACGTCTCTGCCCATCAATTCGTTTACTGATAACTAACACTCATCGTAGCTCCGCCCACGGAAAAGCGGAGTACACGGAAGTTTCACAGAAAAAAAAATCACGGAGCAGACGTGAACATCACGGAAATACATCGCTCGAATTCCGTGATGTTCACGTCTGCTCCGTGATTTTTTTTCTGTGTGTTCCGCTTTTCCGTGGGCGGCAGGACTTAATAGACAACATACAAAAATTCCAAAAAAACAAAAAATTATTTCCCAACCCGCACCCCCAATCTGCAGTGAGCGTTCATTTCATAAGGTACCATAACAACATATCTGTTTGGAGGTACAAAGGAGCCGCAGTGCTTCTCAATCATACTATAATGACACAACAACTCATACTCAAACCAGAAAAGTGTGTAGGATGCAGAACCTGTGAACTCATGTGCTCCTTTGGACACAACGGAGTTTTCAATCCACGTCTCTCCTCAGTCAGCGTCATCGATTATCCTGAATCAACAGTCACCATACCGCTCATGTGCCTGCAATGTGAGGACGCGGTCTGTCAGAACGTCTGCCCGGTCGGAGCAATCTACCGCGACAAAAACGACGCGGTTGTCATCGACCCGGCAAAGTGTATCGTCTGCAAACTTTGCGTCAACGCCTGCCCGCTCGGGAACATGAAGTTCTCGCCGATCACGCGTTCGGTCTTCAAGTGCGATCTCTGCGGCGGCACGCCCCAGTGCGCAAGATACTGCCATGCAGGAGCGATCGTGTATGTTGATCCGCACGAGGACTCGGACCGGAAAAAACGCATCGCTGATCAGTTCAAAGAAGCATTCTCGGAGGTGAAGTCATGAACGGTTATATCGGAACCATACTCAGAGTAAATCTTGCCGCGGGAGAGATAACCAAAGAGCCGCTCAACCAGCAGCACGCAACAGACTATGTCGGAGCCCGCGGCCTTGGCACCAAATACTTCTGCGACGAAGTGGATCCAAGAGTCGATCCGCTCGGCCCTGACAACAAACTCATCTTCATGACCGGTCCCTTAACAGGGACAGCTGCTGCATCCTGCGGCAGATACGAAGTCGTCGCAAAGTCTCCCTTGACCGGAACAATAGGTGCTGCAAACTCAGGCGGACAGTTCGGACCCGAGCTGAAGTTTGCCGGATATGATGGAATCATCTTTGAAGGCGTCAGCGAAAAACCGGTCTATCTCTACATCAATGATGCAGATGTTGAGCTTCGCGACGCTGCTGAACTCTGGGGAAAGTCGGTCCATGCAACAACCGACGAGCTGAATGCAGCTCTTGGGCAATCATTCAAAATCTCCTGCATTGGTCCTCCCGGAGAGAACGGATGTCTGTATGCCTGCGTCATGAATGAAAAACACCGGGCAGCAGGACGAGGCGGCCTCGGCACGGTCATGGGCAAAAAAAATCTCAAGGCGGTCGCGGTGAAAGGAACCGGTTCGGTTCATGTCGCCCGCCCGGCAGAGTTCTATGAAGCGCTCAGTGACGCCCGTGCAAAAATTGCCGTTCATCCCGTCGCAGGTCAGGGGCTTGGCATGCTCGGGACCGAAGTCCTCGTCAACATCATCAATGAAAGCGGTGCTCTGCCGCTTCACAACTGGCGTGACGGCTCGGTCTTTGACAAAGCCGACGACACGTCGGGTGAACGTCTTGCCGACAAGTTCCTGCTCAAAAACAAAGGATGTTTCGGCTGCTCGATTGCCTGCGGCCGCATCACCCGCGTTCCAAGCGGACCCTACCAGTCATTCGGCGAAGGACCTGAGTACGAAGCAGGCTGGTCATTTGGTGCCGACAGCGGTGTGAGCGATCTCGCCGCAATCGTTCGGGCGAACCATCTCTGCAACGAGTACGGCATGGACCCGATCACGCTCGGGGCAACAATTGCCTGTGCAATGGAGCTGTTCGAGATGGGTGCACTCCCTGAGTCCGACATCGGCATGCCTCTCCGGTTCGGCGATGCCGACGCAGTGGTAAAACTCACCGAGCTGGTCGGCAGAAACGAAGGTTTCGGCAAGACCCTCTCGCTTGGATCCTATCGGCTCGCAGAACAGTACGGTCATCCCGAGCTTTCCATGAGCGTGAAAAAACAGGAGATGCCTGCCTACGACGGGCGTGCCATTCAGGGAATGGCGCTTGAGTACGCGACATCCAATCGCGGCGGCTGTCACGTCCGCGGCTATCTCACGTCCCCTGAAATTCTCGGCATTCCAGTCAAGACCGATCCGCTCGTCACCGAAGGAAAAGCGTCTCTGCTGAAAACATTCCAGGACCTGACCGCCCTCGTCGACAGTCTTGGCATGTGTCTGTTCACCACATTCGCCCTCGGCCTTCCGGAGATTGCGGCCCAGTACCGTGAATGCATCGGCAGCGATGAGTCGGACGCTGACATTCTCCTGAAAGGCGAGCGGTGCTGGAATCTTGAAAAACTTTTCAACATCACAGCTGGCGTTGAGAAGGATACCCTGCCGCCGCGGCTTCTGCGGGAGAAACTCCCGTCCGGCCCTGCCAAAGGAAAAGTTGCCGAGCTTGACGTGATGCTCAAGGAGTATTATGAACTTCGCGGATGGGACGGCGAAGGAGTTCCATCAAAAGACAAAAAGGACGAACTCAGCATCTGATGGTTTCATGAAAATCAAATTTTTTGCAACCTACCGGGCGATCACCCGCTGCAACGAAACAAACATTCCAGCAGAAGAGAACATTCTCTCTCTTCTGCGTGAACTCTCCAAAATCTATCCCGGCCTTCGGGACAAAATCCTCAATCCAGAAGGAACCGACATTGGCCTTGAAGCGATCATTCTGGTAAACGGCAGAAACATCGTTCACCTGAATGGTGTTGACACCAAAATCACCGACGACGATACCGTCGCACTATTTCCGCTTGTAGCCGGAGGATGAGCGAATATATTCATGAACCTCAACGAATCAGACACCGAAATCAACGAAGTTATCAAAGCCTATCCGCCGGAACGTCAGAACTCACTTCCAATCATGCAGGATCTGCAGAAGAAGTTCGGCTACATTCCGCGCAATGCGTTCAAAAAAATCGGCCTGTATCTCTCCTGCTCCGAGGCCCACCTCTACTCGATGGCAACGTTTTACAAAGCGCTCTCGCTTGTTCCCCAAGGCAAACATGTCATCAGACTCTGCGACGGAACGACCTGCCACATCAAAGGTTCCGTGCAGCTGCGGGATGAGATCACGAGACTTCTCGGAATCCGTGACGGCGAGACCACCAGCGACCGGTTGTTTTCTCTTCAGCTGGTCAACTGTATCGGAACCTGTGCGATAGCTCCGGCAATCCTGATCGACGAAACCTATTATGGAAAACTTACGCCTGCTGATCTCCCGGCGATTCTGAACAGGTATCGGAAACTGGAGGAGGAGAGGGAGAGAGAGCATGAGGAGGAGAACGGAATGGAGAACGGGGAGAAGAACGAGAAGGAGGAAAAATCATGACGCGGACAATTCTTGTCTGCTGCGGCACGGGTTGTCGGGCAAACGGCGGCATGGATGTATCACTCGCTCTTACTGCGGCAGTTGACGCAGCCGCGGCTGACGCAAACGTCTGCTGTGTTACCGAGACCGGATGCAGCGGCCTCTGCGAACTCGGGCCCCTCGTTCGCATCATGCCTGATGATATCATGTACTACCGCGTCCGGCCTTCCGACGCTCATGATATCATTCAAAAAACCGTTCTTGAGAGCGAGCCAATCGAGCGTCTGCTGTTTAAAGACAGCTCCGGCAATCATGTTCTGCATCAGGCAGACAATCCATTTTACGGCCACCAGAAAAAAATCGCTCTGAGAAATGTCGGCATCATTGACTCCCGCAGTATCGATGAGTACATCGCACACGGCGGTTACTCGGCGCTTGCCCGCGCTCTTGAGATGACGTCTGATGAAATCATCCGCGAAGTAGAAGAGTCGGGTATCCGCGGACGCGGAGGTGCAGGGTTTCCGACCGGCAGAAAATGGCGGAGTGCAGCTGTCCTTGAGTCGTCGCCGAAGTATGTGATCTGTAACGGCGACGAAGGCGATCCCGGCGCCTTCATGGATGGCTCGATCATGGACGGCGATCCGCACAGCGTTCTTGAAGGGATGATGATCGGCGCTCTTGCTATTGGTGCTGAAGAGGGATTTCTCTACATCCGCGACGAGTACATTCAGGCAGTGAAGAGCATGAAAAAAGCCATCCGTGCCGCAGAAAAACGCGGACTTCTTGGCGAGAGCATTCTTGGAACCAACAGAAAACTCTACTTCTCCGTCGTCCGGGGCGGGGGAGCATTCGTCTGCGGCGAGTCAACCGCACTGATGTCATCAATCGAAGGAAACGTTGGCGAGCCGCGGGCGAAGTACATCCACAGTGTTGAGAAAGGGCTGTGGGGATGCCCGACCGTCATCAACAATGTGGAGACCTGGGCAAACATTCCGGTCATCATTAATGGTGGCGGCAAAAAGTTTGCCGAGATCGGAACAAAAGACAGTACCGGAACCAAAGTGTTCGCCCTCGTCGGCAAGGTGAAGTACACTGGTCTCGTGGAGGTTCCAATGGGAATCACACTGCGGAAACTGATCTTTGAGATCGGCGGAGGTATTCCAAACAACCGCAAGTTCAAGGCAGTGCAGACCGGAGGTCCTTCCGGCGGCTGTATTCCTGCAAGCCTGCTGGACATTCCGGTGGACTTTGACACCCTGAAAGAGTACGGGACTATGATGGGGTCCGGCGGCATGATTGTGATGGATGATCACAGCTGCATGGTGGAGTTCGCCCGCTATTATGTGAATTTCCTCTGCGGCGAAAGCTGCGGCAAGTGTACGCCGTGCCGCGAAGGACTGCGGCATATGCGCAGTATTCTTACCAACATCTGTAACGGTTACGGCCGTGAAGGGGACATCGAACTGCTGGAGATGATCGGCTCAACGATGATCGACTGCTCGCTTTGTGCTCTCGGCTCCTCCGCACCAAATCCAGTGCTGACCACGATCCGGTACTTCCGCGAGGAGTACGAGGCGCACATCCGTGAGCACCGCTGTCCTGCCGGCGTCTGTAAGGCACTGACCGCATTTTCGGTGAACCATGCTGTCTGCAAAGGATGCATGGCATGCACTGCGGTCTGCCCGACCCGGGCAATCGTTCAACTGAACGGCGGGTTCCCGATAATTACGAAGTCCTGCAACGGCTGCGGGAGCTGTCGTGACGTTTGCAGATTCAATGCGATTGAGGCAGTGAAAGGAGGCAGAGTATGATTCAGATCACCATCGACGGAGTTTCCTGTACCTGTAAGAAAGGCGAGAAGCTTCTTGCGGTTGCCAGACGCAACAACATTTTCATTCCAACGCTCTGTCATCACGACGGACTGCCCGGTATGGGCAGCTGCCGGTTGTGTGTGGTCGAGGTTACCGAGAGCGGCAGGACCAAAGTTGTGGTCTCCTGTCTCTATCCGGTCAGAGGTGAGATTGAGGTCGTGACAAACAGCGAACGCATCCTTGCCCACAGGAAAATGATCCTTGCTTTGCTGCGCAAACGTGCTCCAAAGAGCGATGTGATCGCCCATATGTGTGAGGCGTTTGGTGCTCCCGACCTGCCGGTCGCGTCATTCGACGGCGGAAAATGTATTCTCTGCGGCTTGTGTGTCCGGGCCTGCGACCTTATCGGTGCAGGCTCTGTTGCCACGCGAACACTTCTGAAAAAACTCGCCGGACAGGGATGTGCCTATCCGGTTGCGGGCGCAGGAGTTATTGCCATGGTGAGTCGCGGAACAACAAAGACGGTCTCAACGCCGTACGACGAGCCGTCTGAGATCTGTATCGGCTGCGGCGGATGTGCAAATGTCTGCCCGACCGGAGAAATCACGGTTACCGAGACCGAGACCGGCAGAACAATCTGGGGAAAAGAGTTCAAGTTCGCGTTCTGCAAAGAGTGCGGGGAACTTCTTGGCACCGACAAGGAAGTGCGTTACGCAGCCCAGCGCTCCGGGCGCGACCCGGACTTTTTGTGTCCTGCGTGCCGACAGAAACGGAGTGCTGACGCGATGGCAGAACCGTTCGGGCGTCGGTGAAATTGATACCCATTTTTTTGGCATATCATTCGCCGTGTTGATCCGCCCACGGAAAAACGGAATACACTGAGCAGCGCGGAAAAAACATCACGGAGCAGACGTGAACATCACAGAAATGAATTATTTTCGAATTCCGTGATGTTCACGTCTGCTCCGTGATGTTTTTTTTCTGTGAAATATCCGTGTGTTCCGTTTTTCCGTGGGCAGCTCAGAATTAAAGACACGAAGCCGTGTTTATGAACGCACTATTATAATAGTGCCAGGCCTTAAGAAAAAAGTGGGGGGTCAGGCGATTTCTGTGAGGACGCCGGTTTTCAGGTCATAGTACAGACCATGGACCGCGACGGTTCCTTTCCTCTCAGCTTCGGAGACCAGCGGATATGTCTTCAGATGCTCAATCTGCAGGCGAACATTTTCGATCTCGATCTCTTTTTTCCGTGCAGCTTTTTCTTCAGGAGTTTTCGGCTGTTCCGGAAGTCTGGCATCCACTCTCATCTGTGCCTCCTTGGCATTGTAAATCCACATCGGAATGTAGGCATCATCCTTCATGTCAGCGTCGAGAGCCTTCAACGCTCCGCAATCGGAGTGGCCGCAGACCACGATCTTCTTCACCTTCAGATGCTTCACGGCATACTCAAGAACCGTTGCAAAGTTCCAGTCATGGGTTGGCACAATGTTGCCGATATTTCGGTGAGTGAACAGCTCGCCCGCACGACTGTGCGTAATCCTCTCAGGATTCACGCGTGAATCAGAACAGCCGATCCATAAAACAGTAGGATGCTGGGACTCGACCAGAGTCATGTAGCGATCTTTTTTGCGTTCAAAATCTTTTTCCAGAAAAATCTTGTTTCCTTCGATAAACTCTTTTGTCATGTAAAATCATCTCCATTGAAAAAAAATTCAGGGAGTGCGTTATCCGAGAACACTCCCTGTGAGGTTTACCCTACTTGGATTAGGTTACTCTTTGAATACGTTTTCAAAGATCATATCCGAACCGGTTGCGTGCAGACGCTCGCGTTCCTCCATCTCCTCAGCAAAGGAGAGGACCGGCATCGTCATGTCGTAACCCGGCTTGTGACCGAACATCTTTTCCAGCTCAACCTGCTGTGCATGCATGAAGAGCGAGTTCGGAATGTTCATCGGACAAAGTTCACTGCACTGACCGCAGTTCACACAGGAATCAGCAATGTGAGCGAAACGGATCATCTGGAACATAAAGTCCGGAGGAATTACACCTGGGCGAACCAGATGCGGCTTCTTCGTCGAACACTCGACACAGTAACAGATCGGGCAGTTCTCGATACAGCCGTAGCATTTGATACAGCGGCTGGACTCGGCCATGATGTAGCTTAAGCGGGTCGAACCTTCACCAAGAGCGGCGAACTGCTTCTCCTGATTTTTCTTACCCATCTTCATCATGACATTCTCGATCTTTCCGCGAACCTCAAGGCCTTTTGCCTCGGGTGCGGACGTCTGAAGAACGCCGCTCTTTACTGCTGCGTCAAAGACTGCTGCACCTTTTTCGGAACAGATCTCAACAAACGTAGTCTTGCCGGCCTTCTCGCCGATGACTCCCCAGTTACCGCAGGCAATATCTGCCTGACGCGGGATCTTTGTTTCGCAGCGCTGACAGTTTGCTCTTCTGCCAAGACCGTGTTCCTCAAGCTCATCGATTGAGATGCCCTTGTGTTCGCCGTCCTTGGTAATTACGATGAACTGTCCCTTGTCGATCTCTTCCTTTACGATGTCGTTCGGGTTCAGACCGTACTTCTCGGCGATCATCGTCCGTGCCATTATTGGCGTGACGGATCCTCCGCAGTTCAGACCGATCATGAAGATGTTGTCCATGTTGATCTGCTGGCGTTTTGCCAGTTCGTACATTGCCTTTGCATCACAGCCCTTGCAGGTCACGGCGATCTTCATGTCGCGTGCGCCGTCAAGGTACTTCTTGATGATTTTCGGCAGGAGAACTGTACCGCAGTGGAGGGATCCCGCAGTCTTGGACAGCTCTTCAGAGCTGTGCACGAGAACCGGAACCGCCTCGTAGACATCACGGCCTTTCTTCACGGTCAGGACTGCGTCAACAACTTTGTTGTCCAGCATGTACTTCAGAATTGCAGTAACAGCACCGCCGCACTCGCCCTTGATCGGGCATGAGCTCTGGTTTGCCCATGCATAGTACATATCGCCTTTTGCTGACATTGCTTAGGCCTCCTTGGAAATCTTTTCAACTTTTATTGCACAGGCCTTGTACTCCGGAATCTTACAGACCGGGTCTAAGGCATTGTGGGTCAGCAGGTTTGCCGGGCACTCGATGAAGTGGAACGGCATGAAGGTGGTTCCCTTCTTGATGGTCGGCGTAACACGTGCGGCAACGGTGAGAGAGTCACGGCGGGTGGTTGCACGAACGGTTTCTCCGTCACGGATACCAAGTTCCTGTGCATCCTCTGCATTGATCTCGATCCAGCCGGTCGGAACTTCTTTGTCAAGAGTCTCACTTCTACGGGTCATGGTACCGGTATGCCAGTGGAACAGACAACGTCCGGTCGTGAACTGGAGCGGGTACTCTGCGTCCGGAACTTCTGCCGGCGGCTGCCAGTCTGCCGGAAGGAACACGCCAAGTCCGTCAGGAGTGAGGAACTTTTCTTTGTGGAGAATCGGGGTTCCCGGGTCTTCCGGAGTCTTGCACGGCCAGTGGAGACAGTCTGCATGGGAGAGACGCTCGTAGCTCATACCATGGTACTGCGGAGTAAGTTCGGCAATTTCGTCGAAGACTTCGGAGACATTGTTCCATGCGAACTGGTCTGCGTAACCCATCTTGGCTGCAACCATGGAGAGGATTCTCCAGTCGTCCATTGTTTCTCCGGGTCCGTCAGCTGCCTTGTTCCAGCGCTGGACACGGCGTTCGGTGTTGGTCTGGGTTCCGTCACGCTCTGCGAAACAGACTGCCGGTAAGATGACGTCAGCATAGTCGCAGGTTTCGGTGTAGAAGATATCCTGCACAACGACGAACTCAAGGTGCTCGAATGCTTCCTTGACGTGGTTGATATCCGGGTCAGAGAGAAGCGGGTTCTCGCCCATGATGTACATTGCCTTCAGTTCACCGGGGTTGTCGGTTAAGACGTTCATCATGATGGTGACTTCGTAACCGTTTTCTGCCGGAGCGATTCCGTCAGGGAACTTCCATGCATCCTCGAACTTTTTGTGGTTTGCAGGGTCAGTGACCTTCTGGTATCCGGTAAAGTTGACCGGCAGTGCACCCATATCGCATGCGCCCTGCACATTGTTCTGGCCACGCAGCGGGTTGACACCTGCTCCGCGTTTGCCGAGGTTGCCGGTAAGCAGCTGGATGTTTGCACAGGCGTGAACGTTGTCAACACCAACAGTGTGCTGGGTGATACCCATCGAGTAGATGAGTGCGGTTGCGCCGGAGTTTGCGATCCAGTCTGCTGCGGTCTCAATGTCTTTCGGGTCAAGGCCGGTGGTCTTGGCGACGTTTTCGACAGAGTACTCCTCTTTCATGACGATCTTCTTGAGATCTTCGTAGCCTTTGGTACGCTTCTCAATGAACTCTTTGTCTTCCCAGCCGTTCTTGATGATAATCTGCATCAGACCGTTCAGGAGAGCAACGTCGGTTCCGGAGTGGAACTGTAAGAAAAGATCTGCCGGTCCACAGGTGTGGGTGCGGCGGGGGTCGGCGTAGATGTACTTTGCGCCGTTCTGTTTTGCCATGACTTCGCGGCGTCCGATCAGCGGGTGCTGTTCAAACGTGTTGGAGCCGATAATGAAGACACATTTTGCTTCTGCGATGTCAGGAATGCTGTTGGTCATTGCACCAGAGCCAAAAGAGCCTGCAAGTCCTGCGACCGTTGAGGAGTGGCAGAGACGTGCACAGTGGTCAAGGTGGTTTGTCTTCAGAACACCTCTGGCAAACTTCATCATTGCATAGTTGTCTTCATTGGAAACACGTGCCGAAGACAGAGCACACCGCTCTGACGGCTTATATTTCTTCATGTTTTCAGCAATGTACGTGGTTGCTTCATCCCAGGAAACTGGGACAAGTTCACCGTTCTTGCGGATCAGCGGCTGAGTGAGCCGGTCCGGCGAGTTGATGAACTCGTAGGCGTACATGCCTTTCGGACAGAGTTTGCCTTCGTTGACAGGAGAACGCTGAGCCGGGGCGGTGCCCACGACTTTGCCGTCTTTGACAACGAGGTTGAAGGAACAGCCTGTACCACAGTAGGGACAGGTAGTTGGAACAAATTTCAGGTCCGTCATGTTTTTCATAACCTCATCTACATTTAGGTTTCAAACTTGACATATTAAGGTTGGTGAGTGTAAATCTTTTTTAGTGTTTGTTCAATTGGTTTATTTTACTAAAATGCTTTTATCGACCATAGTTTAGTGTTTTTAGATGACGAAATAATTTTGTACATGTTTTTTGTATTTCTCAGGACCGGAATCATTTCTCTTCAGGACCATGATACGCGCAGAAAAACCCGTATTTTTGTATATTATCGGTGGGTCGCACAACTGCATGCGGCAGGGACATTTTTTTCTGAATGTGCATTTCGACCAAACCAAAATGCATGAAAAAAAGAAAATGTTTGGAGGAATTATTTCTTCAGATACAGCTTTGCGTAGATCGTCTCGCCCTTGCGGGTCGGGTGACGGTCGGCAATGTCGCCGTTATAGACTGCAAAGAGTGCCTTTTTACCGCAGACTTCGACCTCTTCGTCGCGTGCATAAACATAGCCCGGCAGCATCACATCAACTGTTCCGAAGACGTACATCTCGCCGCGGGATGCCTGGCCACCGAGACGGCTCTTTGCGTTGCCGAAGACAACCACTTTACCGCCGTCAGCATGCGTCATGACATGCACATCGATGTTTCCACCGACGCAGATCTCGCCGCCGAGCATGAAGGTTCCGCAGTCAGAACCAACATTGCCGGCAACGGTGATCTTTCCGCCGCTCATACCTCTCCAGTCACCGCGGTAGGACGCTCCGAGATAGTTGCCGGCATTGCCGCTCACCACAATCTCGCCGCCTGCCATTGCAGTCGCTGCGAAGTGACCGATGTTACCGTTGGCAGTAATTTTTCCGCCGGTCATCCAGGCTCCGACATACATGTCGGTGTCACCATTGATGACAACCTCGCCTGCAGTCATCTTTGATCCGATGTACTTCACGCGAGTGAGATCTCCAGCGACCACGAGTTTTGTCTCTGCTGCGGTTGCACCCGCAGAGCCTGAGACCTCAAAGTAGTCGCCGACCTTCTCGGTTGTTCTGCCGATATAGACCGGCAGTTCTGCGATTCTTTCGGCATTCTTACCTGCCAGAGCATCCGGCGTAAAGCACTCGGCCTCGATGAACAGGTCAGGCTGTTTTTTGATGGTAATTGTTACAGTATTCATACTCTGCCTCACTGGGTTGCGTCAATCGAGATGACATTCGGGTTTTTCATGAACGCGTGCTCTTCGACCTCATAGTTCCGTTCGGTAACCGTGTAGTACTTCAGGAACATCTCTCTGAGGTCATGCTCAACCTGTTTGCTCGGGTTGGTCTTGACATCCACCCAGTAGGTCTGCTTGTTGCCGTTGCTGACAATCTCGGAGTCGTTGATGATGATCTCACCGGACTTGATCAGATACTTTGCATTCGAAAATGCGTATTCGATCTGTTCAGGGTCGCTTGCGGTCTCAGGGTTGTACGGATACACAGCAATATCTGCCTGCATGCCGGGTACAAGGCCTCCGAGTTTTTTGCCCATACCAAGAGCCTTTGCGGTTCCTGCACGGGTCATCATTGCAATCTCGTAGAGGGTCAGCTCACGGTCAATGGAGCCGAGCGTGGATCTGTCGCGGACCTTGTCCTCTGCTTTCATGGATGCAAAGACTTCATCACGAGCCTTCTCGCTCATGAGCCACTTCATCACACGCGGGTAGCGGGTGAACGGCCCTGCATTCGGATGGTCAGTGGTGAGGTAGCAGCGCATGTGATCTTTTGCAAGAAGCGCCATCTCAAGACCGATCGACCACTGAACACCGCAGACATAGACGTCTTTGCTGTAGATGTAGGGAACAATTCCGGAACCACACTCAACTTCCACATCAGTGTTTGCCCACTTGAGGTGGTTGAGTGCTGAGAGGTGGTACTCGAACGGTCCGTCACCGGTCATGGTGGTGGTCTCATCAAGCGTAACAAATCCGATATCACAGGTGATGTTCGGATTTTTGTTGATGTAGTCCATAACTTCAGCACCCTTGGACTCGAAGTCGCCCCAGCCGGTTCCGCCGTAGGAGTGGAACTGAATGTGGGTGTGGTGCATGACCTGGTCGCGGCCGAAGTTGTTGTTTGCCTTGAAGCCTTCTGCGATCTTCAGCGAGTCAAGTGTAGTCTGGTAGTTGCCCGGGTTGCCGAGATTGTTGGAGTGCAGGTGCAGAGAGTGCGGCAGGTGCAGCGACTCGTTGACGGTCATGAGGCCTGCGATGATCTCTTTTGGGGTGATCTCAAAGTACGGAACCTGATCGTTGACGGTCATACAATTCAGACCCCATGCCCATGCTTCAGTTCCTCCCGGATTCACGCATTTGATACCGTAGCCTTTGGTGCTGCGGAGCAGCCAGGCAATGTAGGCGGATGCGTTGTCGATCTCGCCGTTCTTGAGGTATTCAAGGATGAACCAGTTGTTGCCGAACAGCGGCAGTGCTGCCTGATCGATGATCGGGGTGTCACGCATCTCTTCGTGAGTGTGGCGTGCATAGAGAGGTGGCATTGCAGCTTCGATGACGGTGGTGTATCCCATGTCCGCATACTTGTATGCGGTCTTGAAGACGGTCGGAACAGAGTTTCCTCCTGCCATGTGGCGGACACCGCGGGCAGGTTCGTAGACTGCCTGGAGTTTGTCTTCCGGGCGGAAGTTTCTGCCGACATTGACCTTTGCTCCGGCAACGTGGGAGTGAATGTCCACACCGCCTGCCATGACGGTCATGCCTGATGCGTCGATAACTTTTGCCGCGGCTGAGACCGACTCAACAATCACACCGTCTTTTACGGCGATGTCTTTCTTGTCGCCTTTGATGCCCGATACCGGGTCGAAGACGAATCCGTTTTTGATCAGAATTTCGGTCATGCTGCAACTCCTTTGATGCGCTGTACTTCAGTGAGAACGAGTTCGAGGAACTCACCGTCAGTGAGCATTCCTGCCGGCGGGTCAACGACTTTTCTGGACTCGATTGGCACGTTGTCCATACGGTAGCAGGAGCCGCCGACTTCAATGCCAACGAGTGCAACCGGCACATGGCATTTGGACACGGCAACGGTCGGTGTCATGTGCGGGTCGATACATACCGACGGAAGTTCGTTGATGACTTTGACGGACTTGAACGGGAAGTGGGATCCCGGGTCACTGCCGATCACAAAGTTTGCGTCGACTTCTCCACGCATGAGAAGATCATTTGCACTGCTTTCCCCGGGGTTGTAGCGGGCAAAGCCGCGGGAGAGATCCACACAGAACGGGAATCCGAACTGCCAACCGAGAACCTGTCCGGAACCGGTAACATTGTAGTGGCCCCGCATTGGAATGATGGCAGCTTTGGTGTACTTGTTTAAGTCTGCCGTCAGAGCGATTGCGATGTCGATGTTGTGATTTTTCCCAAGCGAGTGGGTGACCCCCATTCCAAAGAAGATGGTGACAAACCGGCCGCTCTTCAGAAGGCGTGCAATATCGTAGATCTTTTCTTTCGGAACTCCCGCAACCGTTTCCGGCAGTGGGCCTTCCTGCAGTGCAACGCGGAGTGCATCGATCAGTTCGTAGTCGCGTCCCTGCTGAATCTGGATGTGATAGTCAGCAACCGATGCGGTATCGGTCGGGCGTGGGTCAACGACGATGATCTTTCTGCTCTTGGATCCTTTGGTGGTGAAGTAACCGCGGGAGAAGATGGAGTACCGGGACATATGACGCGGGTGGGCGTGTGCCGGGTTGCATCCCCAGAAGATCACGCGGTCTGCACGGTTCTTGACTTCTCCAAGAGTACAGGACGGAATACCAACATCGTGGACTGCAATGAGGGACGGGCCATGGCAGACAGTAGCAGTGTTGTCCACAACGCCGCCGACAAGTTCAGCAATCATGTGACCGGTTGCCTGTGCTTCACAGGAGGTCGAAGACCAGCCGTACATCAGCGGCTTCTTTGCGTCGCACAGAATTTTTGCGGTGTACTTTGCTGCTTCGTCGTAGGTTACCTCTTTCCAGCTGCCGTCTTCCTGCTTCATGCGGGGGCGGACAATTCTGTCGGGAGACTGTGCGTGAAGGAATTTTTCTGCTCCGATCGCACATGCGTTTGTGACTTTGATGATCTTTTTTCCGTCATCGCTGACTTCGACTTCAATGTCGTCGCATAATGTTCCGCAGAACGGGCAGATAATGTCTGTTACCAGTTGTGTCATGAATCATTTACTCCTTGCATGCGTTGAGAACCAGGTCGATGGAACTGAGAACAGTCTCTTTTTCTGCCGGTTCAATGGTGACAGGTGTGCCTTTGAAGGTTGGCATACCGGTTGAGTAGGTGTTGGTGTCAATCACCATGTTGGCCCATGGACCCATCGGAATCCAGCCAAGGCCCGGGTGAGGTCCCTGGGTGGCTTCAATTGCCTTGACCACAACACTGCCAAAGTCACTGACGACTCTGACATTGCTGTTCTTCCAGATTCCAAGTTTGGCAATATCGACTGCGTCCAGTTCGATGATGCCGCAGGATTTCATGTAATCCTCTTTTTCTTTTCCTGCTTCCATGGAGACACCCTGTTGGATTGTCCGCCCGGTAATCAGGTTCACGGTTATTTTTGTCAAGTAAATCATCCTCTCCGGAGATCTTGTATGAGAGATATGTTCAAAATGCGACTGAGTGATACGAAAAACTGCAAAAGATAGAGTCCTGACATCAGGCGGCGGCACGTAATCGTTGTCTTTGTGTAGCGGGAAGCGGCAAACGAACCACCAGGTAAATGGTACCAACTGCAGCGGTATCAACGTGACATTCTGACAGGAGCGAGATTTTTTTCCGGCTCAAGGCCGGAAAGAATCTCTGCTGTCGGGCTTGATGTTGTGTCGATATATTTTTCAACGATTAGAAACAGATTACTCACTTCCCGTTCGAGGCTTCTGCATAACTGCTGACCATTCCGACGATTACCATCGACCCGCATATCAACATGTCCAACGAACTTCTGACTCCATTCCGGTTGTTACCGGATGGACAACGTACCAAGTTGAGACGTTCTCGGATTGTGCTGATGCTGCTCCAACTCCTTTACGGAGACATAACTAACGCTGGTTTTGCGTATAGTCATATTCAAGGTTGCGCCAGTCTACGTAAATAGCTTCGGGCGGGGTTTCATAAATTATTTTACGTTGACAAATCCCATTATTGATCATAAACGATTTACCATTTTCCCGATGATCACACGTGTAAAATAATCTTGGTTTACTAATGAGGGGCGTGCGGAACCAACGTATATTTACCGGTATTTTTGAAGCCCGCGCAAAAACCTGAGGGGTAAAAATGAGAGATGGTAACCTATCTGGTCTGGGAAATCAGATGGGCTGCGGCCGTCAGCCAGGAGAGACACACCGGAGTTCCCGGCACAAACTCTTCGGCAAACCGGTGGCGTGCCGGAACAACAACGGTGATCGGAATGGTGCAGTCAACGACAAGTTCCATTACCGGCCCGATCTTCTGTGATGAAAGAATGGCACCACAAACACTGTTCTCCGGATCTTTTTCAAAAGGAACACCTGCGTTGTGCACGAGAATTTCTTCGCCGCGAAGAGCAAGTGTCGCGGCATCGCCGACGTGTGCGTCCCCTGCCTGAACGCGGAATATTCCCGCAGCAGTTGTCATCTCTGCAACACCGCTCTGAATTTTTGTGACGGTTCCAGAGATCAGATTCTGGAACCCGACAAACGCAGCAACCTCTTCAGTTGACGGATGATAGAACACCTCATCAGGTGTTCCAATCTGCATCACTTTCCCATTCATTAAAACAATAATCCGGTCGGCAAGTCTCATGCCCTGATTCTGATCATGCGTGTTGAGAATGATCGTCGTGTTGTGTTCCGCATTCTCTGTTTTGATCATCTCCTCGATCATTCTGGTTGCCAGAGGATCAAGGTTTGCGGTTGGCTCATCCAGAAGAAGAAGTTCAGGTCCCGTCAGCAGCACGCGGGCAAACGCAATCCTCTGTCCTTCGCCGCCGGAGAGAGTACGTGCGTTGCGGTCCGCATATGTTTCCATCCCGAGTTTTTTGAGATACTCAATAGTCAGCCGCTGGATCTCTTCATGTCTGTACCCGCGATACTGAAGGCCGAGCGCCACATTGTCAGAAACACTGCGGTCGAACAGTACGGTCTTCTGAAACAGAATACCCACACGTTCACGAAGGGATTTGCGGGTTTTCTTTTCAACCACTGTTTGAAACAGCGTAAGATCTCCGCTGCTCTGCTCTTCAAGCATATCGCAGATACGCATCAGCGTACTTTTGCCTGCGCCCGAAGGACCGATCACCGCAACAATCTCTCCGCGTTGTACAGAAAAACTCACCTCATTGAGTGCATACTTTTCTCCGTAGACGCGGCTGATGTTTGCAAGCTCCACCACAGGTTGTGTCTCAGACATCCTTCTGTCCTCCCGAGTGCCAGTTCTGAATTATGTTCATCGCAAAGTTGACGATCAACGCAATCGACAAAAGAATAATTCCAAGAGCAATCGATGTGGCAAACTCGCCCATCGAAGTGTTGAGTGAAATCGCTGTCGTTAACGTTCGCGTGAAGTGGCGAATGTTTCCTCCAACCATCATCACCGCACCGACTTCTGCGATCGCTCTGCCAAACGCAAGCATAACACCGGAAAGAATGGCAAACTTTGCTTCACGGCAGAGGGTGATGATCGCCTGTACTGCATTTGCGTTCAGCGACTGAATGGTGTACTTCATCTCCTTGTCAAGACTCGAAAGTCCTGCAATTGTGAGACCGGCAATGATTGGAATGACTAAAAGCACCTGTGCCAAAACCATGGCGTTCGTTGTGTATAGAAACCTGAGTCCGCCCAATGGTCCAGAGTTTGAAACCAGCAGATACACGAGAAGTCCCACAAGAACGGTCGGCAGTGCATACAGAGTCTGAATTGTTCCAATCACGACACGTTTTCCCCGAAAGGTAAAGTAGTAAATCGCAGCGCCGAGAGGAATTGCAATCAATGCAGCAATAAGCGTAGCTTCCGATGACACCGTCAGGCTTCGCTGCGCTATCTCCATGACCTCAGGGTCCATGGTGATAATCAGATGAATTGCCTCAGTGACGCCATTGATAATATCGTCCATTGCTGCTCCGAAAAATTCGGGAAAAAAATAAATTTGATTTTGGTTTTACGCGGTTGCAACAGTCGGGACAGTTACCGCAGTGGTGCTGTCGATGTTGAACGGCGGAAGGGTGCTGTCAGCGAGTGTTACCATCGGGCTGAACAGGGATTTTCCATAGACCTCTTTGCCGTAGTCGCCGATAAACTTCTGACCGTCAGCAGAGATGAGCCAGTTGGTGAAGTCGGTTGCAGCGACAACGTTGGTGTTCGGGAACTTCTCCGGGTTGATCGTGATGATGGTGTAGCGGTTCAGAAGTGTCTCGCCTTCATCGATGATCGGAACAAGCTGGAGGTTGTTGTTCTTCTTGTAGGTCAGGAACGTTGCTTCGTCGGTCAGGGTGTATGCCTGTTTCTGTCCGGCAACGGTCAGGGTGTCACCCATTCCAGAGCCGGTCTCAACGTACCAGCTGCCCGGGTTGCCGCTGACTTCTGCGGTGTAGTTGAGTCCTGCTGCTGCCCAGATGGCTTTTTCTGCGGAGTGAGTTCCGGAGTTGTCGCCGCGGGAGACAAAGATGATGGACTCGTCGCCAGCCTCGCCAAGGTTCTTGAGGGTGGTGAGACCTTCTTCAGGAGTCATGTTTTTGATTCCTGCAGGGTCAGACTCAGGGCCGACAATTACGAAGTAGTTGTAAGCAACACCGCGGTGGTTAACACCGTAGCCGGAGTCCATGAACTCTGCTTCCTGCGCCGGAGCGTGGACTAAGAGAACATCAACATCGCCGTTCTTTGCGGACTGAATTGCTTTACCAGTACCCTGTGATGTGATCAGGAGATCAACATTGTAGGTGTCAAGGTAGTAATCCTGAACAGAGTCAAGGAGTCCGGTATCGTACAGGGACGTGGTCGTTGCGATCTTCAGCTGGTCCGGCGTTGCGGTCGGAACAGAAGTAGTAGGGGTTGCGGTCTGGTTGCCGCTATCGTCGCCGGTGCCCACACACCCGGCAGCGAAAATTACTGCGACAAGCAGAAGAACCATACCAAACACAGGTAATAATTTCTTCATCGAACTAAGTCGTTTGTTGCTCCTTGGATAAAATAGGTATAGTTGATTTAATGAACTGTATATACTCCTGGGTAACTATGTTTGATATCATTTTTTGTTTTGTTTATCTATTTTTATTTTCAGCATAAAATTACGCCAAATATCTCTCTGGTGCGAAAACCGCGAGTAATTATACCAGAAAACCCCTAACGATATGTATATGCCGACAAGTTCTGATGAAAGTATCCGCGCGGCTCTTGCAGCTGAGAAAATCGAAAACGAGATCACCTGCCCGAAGGCCCAAGCGATCTGCAAAAAATATGATATTGATCCTTCGTCATTTGGTGCGTACTGCAGCAGCATGCACATCAAAATTCGCAACTGTATGTTTGGCTGCTTCAAATAATTTTTTCAATTTTTGCCGACCGTCCGCCGCATCCAGGCGTCGGCATCGTATTTTGCACCAGCTCTTTTGTAGTGAACTCAACATAATGCGACGGCATGAAGAGGGTACCCGGCAGAATTTCTTCGGTGACGCGGGCAGTTGCTGAAATTTCCGCATCATGTGTGATGAGGCGGACTGAATCTCCTGTGGAAATCTCCAACTTTTTCGCGTCAGCAGTATTTATCTCAAGCCAGTTTCCCGTGTTTGCCGCGCTGCTTTTTCGTGTCATCGAGCCGGTATCCCAGTGAAAAATACATCTGCCGGTAGTAAACAGGAACGGATACTGTTCATCAGTTTTTTCGTTCTCAATCTGCCGCACTGCCGGCAGAAACACCGCACGCCCGTCAGCTGTTGCGAAGGTATCAGTGTAGAGAATCTGCGTTCCCGAATGATCTCCTGATGGACACGGCCATTGAATGCTGTCTGCTGAGGCGAGGCGGTCATAGCTGATGCCTGCATACGGTGGTGTGAGGCTTGCAAGTTCATCAAACACTTCAGCATAAGTTTTCCAGGAAAACTGTTCTGCATACCCCATCGCTGATGCAATGGAGGCGATGATCTCCCAGTCAGCTTTTGCTTCGCCCGGCGGTTCACAAGCTTTGTGCCAGCGCTGAACACGTCGCTCGGTGTTTGTCTGGGTTCCGTCACGCTCTGCAAAACAGACCGCCGGCAGCACAACATCCGCAAAGCCTGCGGTTTCGTTCAGAAAAATATCCTGCACAACCAGAAACTCCAGCTGTTCCAAGGCAGCCTTCGCATGATTGATGTCAAGATCAGAGAGAACCGGATTTTCCCCCATGATGTACATCGCCTTCAGCTCCCCACTCTTTGAGATTAAGGAGTCCATCATCTCGGTGATTTCGTAACCGGTTTTTGCCGGTGCAATGCCATCCGAAAAACTCCAGGCTTCTTCGAATTTTTTGTGGACGTCAGCATCTTCAACGCGCTGATAGCCGGTGAAGTAGAACGGCTGCGCTCCCATATCGCATGCGCCCTGAATATTGTTCTGACCGCGAAGAGGATGTACGCCGGTGCCTGCTCGCCCGACGTTTCCTGTCAGGAGCTGAAGGTTTGCAAGACTGTGAATATTTTCTGCACTGTTTCCCTGTTTGGTGATACCAGACGAGTAGATTACCGCACAGCCGGGCAGCGCCATCAGTTTTGCCGTGGCCCGGATTTTTTCTGCCGGAACCCCGCAACTCTCGGCAACATTTTCTGCGGAGTACTCGGGCTGCAGAATTATTTCTCTGAACTCATCAAATCCGTTCGTTCGCTCTGCAATAAACTCTGTGTTCTCCAGTTTCTGCAGCAAAATCTCATGCATGATGCCATTGAGAAGCATGATGTCGGTTCCAGCATGGAACTGGAGATGCAGGTCTGCCTGCGAACCGGTGAATGTTTTTCTCGGGTCAGCACAGATGTAGGTTGCGCCTGATCTTTGTGCCTCAATAATTTTTCTGCCGATCAGCGGATGCTGGGCAAATGCATTTGATCCGATAACAAAGATGCATTTTGCCTTGGCAAGATCCGGGATACTGCCGGTCATTGCCGGATGACCGAACGAGTCGGCGAGTGAATCAACGATGGATGCATGGCACAATCTCTCGCAGTGATCGATGTGATTTGTTTTCAACACACCGCGGGCAAACTTCATCATCACATAGTTGTCCTCGTTGGATGTTCTTGGTGATGAGAGAACACAGCACTCAGACGGTTGGTACTGTCTGAACTTTTCTGCAATCAGCGTGATCGCTTCGTTCCATGTTGCGGGAACAAGTTCCCCGTTTTTCCGGATGAGTGGATGTGTCAGCCTCTCCGGACTTGCCACAAACTCCCATGCAGCCATTCCCCGCGGACAGAGTTTTCCTTCATTGACCGGCGAGCGGGAACGGGGCGCGACTCCGACGAGTCGGCCGTCCCGTACAACCAGAAAAAAACTGCATCCAGTACCGCAGTACGGGCAGGTGGTGGGAACGTACTTCAGGTTCATTGCTGCTATCCTATGTAGAGTATGCCGGTATCATTGAGGTAAATGTGAATGTCGGCTCTGATCTCGTTCTCCCGCAGTTTTTCCGGAACAGCTGTCCGGATCTGAGTGACCAGAGCACCGATATCATATTGTATTTTGATGCCGAGAGGCTGGACTGCCTCATACAAAACCTGCGGGGCACGATTGATGTTGGTGCCCCGGGCAAGCACGCAAGTATGCGCCGCGTCCATGGAGTAGACAAACTCCAGAACATCTTTTGCCATGCGGACATTTTTCAGCGCAGACTTTTCAATAAGACTGATATTGGATTTGTTTGTGTTGAGCATATCTGCTATCTGCTGCTGGGTCATGCCCATTTTCCTGCACTGCAGAACAGTCTTCTGCCGTTCAGTGAGAATTGCCTCTTTCACTGTGAGATACTCTACGTTTTTCACCCTATAAAATCTGTTGTTGCCGGAGAGATTATGAATATTTTTTCTCATCATACCTCAAACTCATTTTTCTCCGATAACTGTCCCCCTATTCTGCATTTCGTGATTCAACGAACCACGCGCAGTATCTGTGAACGAAATCACGCTCATGTTTTTATTAATTTATTGGTCATGTTAACTTGGTTAACTATACCACCATCCCAAATCTCCCCAATAAAGGCTTCGAACCCGACAAATCAATAGACAGATTATAAATATGCCCTCTTCCAATTTTCAAATAGCACAACTCTGTACGCTTGTCTGGCGGAGGAGATGTGAGGTGTGTATTTATGGTAACATTCAGCCCGGCGCAGGTTTGCGTCAAAATTGGTACGGCAGGTAAGTCCAAATGCTGTCTTCCTGCAGGCAACATGTTTGTCCGTGCCTTCCTTGCGGGTGTTTACATCGCAATGGGTGCGGCTCTCGCAACAGTTGGTTCGACCGGCGTTGCAGATTTCCTTGGTCCAGGATTCGGCCAGCTCATCACGGGTGCTCTTTTCCCGGTTGGTTTAGTTCTCGTTGTTCTTACCGGTGCAGAACTGTTTACCGGTGACGCAATGTTTGCCCCGATGGCAATTCTTCAGGGTCAGACCTCTCTGAAAGGCCTTATCTATCTGTGGATTGTTGTCTACATCGGTAACCTGATTGGTTCCCTCTTCATGGCAGTTCTCGTCAGCTATGGTCCGTACACTGTCTGGGACGCAGCAGGTGTTGCAACCATCAGTGCGTTTGGAACACGTGCAATCGCCATTGCGACAGCAAAAGTATCCTACTTCGGCCCGATGGGTATCCTTTCCGTCTTCTTCAAAGGTATCCTTTGTAACTGGCTTGTCTGTCTTGCAATCTTCCTCGCTCTCGCAGCCGACGAAGTAATCAGCAAGATCGTTGCAATCTGGTTCCCGATCATGGCCTTCGTTGCCAGCGGATACGAACACTGTGTCGCAAACATGTACTTCATTCCGGCAGGTATCATCACCAATGCAATTGGTGGCGGTTCGGCAAACACCGAGATCCTGAACTGGGGTACAATGTGGACAAGCAACATCATCTGGTCCACCATTGGAAACATTGTCGGTGCAGTCATCTTCATGGCAGTTATCTACTACTACTGCTACAAGAGCGAAATCTGCGCCCTCTGTGAAACCAAATAATCACATTCGTCGAGATTGAAGATCGACTGACTCGTCGATCTTTCAATCCCACCTCTTTTTGATTTTCCAAAACTTACAGACTATACATCTATTTATGGGAGCGGAATATATTTACAGTAAGAATTCCGGTATCCCGGGGCTTTGTGTGAATTATTATGAAAATTCGTGGTATAACAATCGGCATATCCCCGCTGCATATCGCTGTGGTGATCTTTTTCCTGGCACTATTCATAGTGTCCTACATTGTCACAACTGATCCAGCCTATCTGTACTGGGGTATCCCGTTATCGCTTGCACTGCTGATCATTCCTATCTACAACAGCTACAGTGTGGGCACGCAGTATGTGCGTCTCCTTCCTGAGTATGAGGCTGAATCCAAACGCGTCAGGATCAAAAACATCAATCTCAAAACCCTTGGAAAACCTGTCCGCGTTGAAGGAGTTGTTCAGGCAAAAAAAGGAGAGTGGCTCTGCCGCCCCGCAGTCACCATCTTTGACGGTTCAGCTGCCATCACCGCAAAAAAATCCGTGCCCCTTGAAATTGATATCGCTGTCGGTGACAATGTTGAGGTGGTCGGCATGGTCGTTCGCAGATTCACAATCTTTGGCGATATGATGATTCATGCAATCGGCATCAAAAAAGTGGAGAACCTGACACCTTTTGAAGAAGAAACCGAAACAGAGCCGGCAGAACCGGTTCGCATAAAAAAATACTAACTCTTTTTGTCCCTCAATCATAGGATATTAATGGTCTCGCGTGAAACCATTCAATCATGACTCATGAGATAACTGTGTACTCGCTTGAGGGCTGTCCCCACTGCCGCAACCTCAAGGAGTTTCTTGCAAAACAGAATGTTTCCTATACCAATTTTGATGTCGGCAAGGACGAGGTCGCGGCAAACAGAATGATCGAACTCACCGGTCAGCGCGGTGTCCCGGTCACCATCATTGACGGCCAGATTGTGATTGGCGATGATCTGATGAAGGTTGCAGTACTGCTTGACGCGCCCTCGCCGGCCTCTGAAGCAAAAGAAATTCCAAAGGATCATGAACTGATCATTATCGGCTCGGGTGCTGCCGGTCTTTCAGCTGCGATGTATGCTGGCCGCAAAGGTCTTGAGACGCTCGTGATTGGCGGGGCTGTCGGCGGCATGGCAACAAAAAGCAGCTCGGTTGAGAACTATCCGGGATTCCCTGACATCCCGGGTGACGATTTGATGCAGAAGTTTGCCGAGCATGCCCGTGCCTCAGGCGTTACAATCATTGAGGATGTCGGACTTTCCATCAGATCCGAGAACGGCAGATTCGTTATCGAAACCCTCTCAGAAAAAGAGTACACTGCAAAGTCCGTCATCGCCGCAACCGGCAGATCTCCCCGCCTCAGCGGTGCGACAGGCGAAGCTGAGTACTTGGGCAAAGGAATTGCCGTCTGCACAACCTGTGACGGGCCCTTATATCGGGGAAAAACTGTTGCCATTCTTGGCGGCGGCAACACTGCAATGGACATGGCAATTGAGATGGCAGGCATTGCATCCCAGGTCCATGTCATCTCCGCAACCCCATTGGATGCCGACGCAATTCTTATCGGCCGGCTGACTGAGATGAAGAACGTCACTTTCCACACAGGATTTACCATCACCGAGTTCGGCGGCGGAAAACTTCTTGAGTACGTGAAAATGGTGCCGGTCAATGCCGGGCCAGAGCAGAAGAAAGGATTCCTCGCAAACATTCTTCCGTCATCTCCTGAAAAGAAACTCAAAGTTGACGGCGCATTCCTTGGCGTCGGTCTTGATCCCAACACCGCAATGTTTGAAGGATTTGTTTCCATGAATGCGGAGAAAGAAATTCTCGTTGACATCAACTGCAAGACAAATGTCAAAGGATTGTTTGCAGCAGGAGACTCAACCTCGATCTCTGCAAAACAGATTGCATCATCTGTCGGCGAAGGCGTGAAGGCATTATTGTCGGCGTACGATTATTTGAGAAAATAATTTTTCAAAACTTTTTTTTAAATTTTTTTCACGGGAGTTACGCGATGAGATATCTTTTGAAACGCGAATAACACGAATAGCGCGAATAAATAAAAATCGCCAATGGTGATTTTTAAGATATTACCAAAATTATTTTTTGGGCATAGCTGTCTATTTAGAGATGCATAGGAATTTATTTTGAAAAATCGCCATTGGTGATTTTTTATTTGCGCTATTCGCGTTTCGAAATATTTGCCATCGCGAAAGTCTCATTTCAAAAAAACTTTTCAAAAAAAAATTGACCGGAAAAATTTCCGGAACTTTACTCGTAGAGCTGGGTCTCGTCGATCTTTGTGTATGCGACGAGCTCAGTTGCGGTAAAGTGAATACCAATCTCGCGGGCTGCACTCTCGGGAGCATCGGATGCGTGAATCACATTCTTGCCGATAGAAAGAGCATAGTCACCGCGGACAGTGCCGGGTGCGGCCTCTGTCGGATTGGTTGCACCGTTCATCTTGCGGACAGTTGCAATAACATTGTCGCCCTCAAGCACGAATCTGAACACTGGGCCTGAAGTAATGTATGCCTTCATTCCCGGGTAGAACGGCTTTGCGAGGTGCTCCTCGTAATGCTTGTCCACAATTGCTTCCGGCAGAACACCGAACTTTGCGGCAACGATCTTGAACCCCTTCTTTTCGAAGCGGGAAAGAATCTCACCGACCAGACCACGCTGGACGCCGTCCGGCTTAATCATGACAAAGGTGCGTTCCATGGTTTACTCCTTACCGCGTGCCTTGCGTCCTGCTGCAGTCCATGCAACACGGCGCGGAATACGGCCAAGTTTGTAGTTGCTCTGACATTTGGAGGAACAGAAGTAGAAGACTGCGCCATCCTTTCTGACGAACAGTTTACCGGTTCCCGGTTCAAGCTGTTTGCCGCAGTAACTGCAGGTATACGTATCAACCATTTCTCTTCACCGTCTTGAGAGCTTCTTTGCTTCACGTTCTGTCTCAAGGAGCATCAGGATGTCACCCTCGCGGATAGGACCGAAGGTGTTGCGGGTGATAATCCGCCCCTTGTTCGGGCCATCAAGTACACGGCACTTAATCTGGGATGCCTCTCCGTGCATACCCGTAAGGCCGATGACCTCGATGACTTCTGCTGGCGTTGCATCATCAGGCATGGTATTTATCCTCTGAGTGCCTTAATCTGGTTTGCAAGGTCCTCGATGATTTCCTTGCCTTTGCCGACCTTTACAATTGCAACTGCAGTGCAGCCGACGTCAAGACCGCATGCAGCACCAATGTCTGCCTGCTTGTTGATGAAAACGAACGGGATCTCTTTCTCGTCTGCAATTCCGGGGATGTGCATAACGATCTCTTCTGGTGCGACATCTGCACCAATGAGAACGAGTGCTGCGGTTCCGCGCTCGACGGCCTTGGTTGCCTCGTTTGCGCCTTTCTTGATCTTTCCGGTGTCGCGTGCAAGCTCGAGAGCCTCGAGAGCTTTGTTCTGAAGTTCTTCTGGGACTTCAAACATCTGGTAAATCTTTGCCATAATACTCACTTCACTCGGGACAGTTCTAAGACCATCCGTCATCGCTCATCAGCGGGCTTTACTGGTTATGTAACAGACCGTTGCTGGCGTAACTCTATATATGGGCAAGAGTCCGGCATAAAGGTTTGGACTTAATAGCCTTCACACTTCTATTCATGAGCCGCCCACGATTCGCATGCCTTCGGCCTGCTTACTGCTTCGCAGGAAAAACGGAGCAGACGAGAACATCACAGAAATGAATTGTTTTAGAGTTCCGTTGTGTTCACGTCTGCTCCGTGATGTTTTTTTTTCTTCCGTGTGTTCCGTTTTTCCGTGGGCTGAAGTTTGATCAGATATTTTTCGGATAATCTCCGGCAACGCGGATACGCCAGGCAAGGCGCACCACCGACCATCCCATGGAAAACACATCGCCGGTCCGCACATTGGTCTTATCTCCCTGTTTCCAAACAATAGGGATCTCTTCTACCGTGTAGCCGCACGCCTGCGCGAGTGCGAGAACCTCGGTGTCCCAGGTCCATCCGCGCGAGCGGACGTACGGCATCAGCTGCATCAGCCGCTCGCGGCGGAATGCCTTGAACCCGCACTGATGATCACGGATGCTGCTCGCAAGCAGTATTCGTACCATCCGGTTGAAGCCGACACTTGTTGCCTCGCGCTCGCCGGTTCTGGTGACTGCACTTTCATCGAGGAACCGTGAACCTATTGCGATATCAGTTCCTTCCTGAACTTTTTGAATCAGTGTTCCAAGAGCGGCGAGATCAGTTGAGAGGTCCACGTCGTAAAAACAAAAAATATCTCCGCGTGACATTGCCAGCGCCTCGGAAAGTGCACCGCCTTTTCCTCGCCTGACATCACTGTGATTGACGATGATCCGTTTGTCTGCTGCGACGAACTCATTTGCCACTTCAAGACTCCCGTCAGAGCTTGCATCCTCACAGAGGATCAGTTCAAACGGTAGGCCCAAACCTTCCAGTACTTCTATTGATGCGGGAACCGCAAGGTTGAGCGAAGCTGCGTCATTGTAGACAGGGATGACGACACTCAGTACTGGACTCTCCATTCTGTCTAACACGTTAGTCACCGCGCTGATAAATACTCACGCCGTCCGCGGTAAAGATCTCGATGAGGCCTTCGTCCGGCAGGTTCAGGTTGTACTTCTGCTGCTCAACCTCACCCACGAACAGATACTTCGCGCCGTACTTGTCCATGAGATCAAGCGTCCGGGACGGGTCTTCATAGATTGCCCGCACCTCAGTCCAGCGTGTTCCGGCATCGCCGACACCGTTCCGCCATCCTACCTCATGACCAACCCAGCCGACAATGGTCGGAAGTCCGGTCATTGCAGACACGCGGCCGTTGTACTCATACGACCCGTCAGCCGCTTCCACAATCACATCGCCGGGCACGGCAACGCCGGTCAGGAAAGAAATTCCTGCCGCGTCTGCGGGGTGTGAGACCTCAAGCCATGCCGCACCATCCAGTGTTCCTCCCGGGTACCCGAGATGAATGCCAAAAAATCCGATCATGCTCGCAAGAACGATGAAGACCACGACTGCGGCCGCGACGGCACGTTTCCTGGAAACTTCGGCAAAGCGGTCTGAGACCCAGCTGCCGATCATCAGAAGTGCGGAAGCGCCAAGCATAAACCATGCACAAAATCCGAATTTGAATACGGTGTTCATCCGGTAGTAGACATCGCCCATGTAATCCTTCAGATACACAACCTCCATCAGAAACACAATTACCATACCAAGAATGCCGAACACAATCTCAGGCGTACTGCTTTTCTTTCCAAGCAGCAGCAGGATGCAGAAGAGTGCAACTCCGGCAGCTGCATAACCGACAACCGCGAAAACAATCGGCACGGCAATCAGCCAGGGATATTTTTTCAGCACAGAAAATCCGTAGATGACAAACACCGCGACAAAGAACAGGTAAACGCCAAGGAACTCATTGATCGCGGAAGGAGTTGTCACGAGGAAAAATCCCTGAACGCTGGACCCTCCTTCGGAGATCATCGTGTACAAAAACGGAGCGTACGAGGCAAGAGAAAGGACGGGAACAAGAGCTAACGGCACTGCGTCCCGGAGCGTATGGCCCTCTTTAATCCAGACAACTGCTGCGACCACAATATAGACTGCCGCATACACCATCACATCCCACGAGTTCATCGCAGGCATTGTTCCAAGAGAGAGGGCAAGCATGACAGCAAGCAGATACTTTCCAGCTTTTGGCAGCAGTTTCCACCGCACAAGCATCACTGATAGAAGACAGAGGAAAAACAGCTGATTGAAACAGCCGAGCACATGTGCGTGCGGGTCGCCCCAGAGAAAAGAAAAGAGCGGATACTCGTTGATGGTATTTTCAATCACTCTGGTTGATGCCCACCAGATGCCAACCGCTCCGGCTCCAGAGAAGATATGCCAGATGAGGGCTGCGTTCGGGATGACCAGAACGAGCATCGGAATCCACTGATGCCGCTTCAGCAGCAGAACACCAACCGCGTACGCAGAGATTGCGGCGAGAGCAAAAACTGTCGGCAGCATCAGATTGAAGATGACGGTTGAAGCCCCGCCGGTGAAAACTCCCAGAACCCCGCACATCCAGTGGCCGAGATAGTAGTAGATGGACAGCTCCCCTCCCGCATACCATGGGTCGAGCGGTGTTACGGAAGGATCAAGCATGATGCTTCCAAGAAACGCCGCGTCCATAAACTTCTCGCCGCTTGGAATAATCCCGGGAGTCAGGAAACGGGATATCAGCATCAGCGCGAACGCTCCAAGGAACACCAAATCCCAGCGGAGATTTTTCTTCATCTCTTCAATGTCGTACTTTCTGCAGATGAGTGCGTAAACTCCTGCGAGCGCGAACGGCAGCAGGGCAAGCTGAATTGGAAGACCAACCACACCGAGATACCAGGAGACAAACGTGAGTATGAGAATGGAAAACGGGTACGATAGGCCGTATGCGAGATCAGTCACTGCCAATTTCAGATACGGATAGACCGTCATCTGACAGAACTTGATTACTATCAGCCAGAGAACGACCGTTACTATCTGCATCTCAGGAGAGATCATACGCCCCCTTCCTCTTTGATCTTTTTTGCATCCTCGCGGAACAGTCTCTTGAGTAACGAGACCGCCCAGTCACCAAAGTAGTAGAGAGAGACCACTCCTCCCGTGAGCGTGATGAGATTTTTCACGAGATGATCAACGACTGCTATCAGCGTCGCTGTTGCTGCGGGAACGCCGCCGAGCTCAAACGTTACCACGAGCGCAAGTTCGTAGGTTCCGATTCCTCCCGGCGTGATGGGGACAGCTTTGACAAGGTTGCCGATAACAATTGCCAGCAACACAAGCATGAACGAGAGTGTCACGCCAAACATCAGGGAGACGAGATAACAGATGATGATGTCCATCATCCAGATTACTGCTGATGAGAGCGAGAGCGCCGCAAGAGATCTTGGTGTTGAGGAGACCTGTCTGAGCTGATCGAGAACCTCCAGAATTTTTTTCAGAATTTTATTTTCTGCATGCAGTCGTTTGGAAAAGATCAAAAATGCACAGAACGCTGCTCCGGCAGCGAGAACGATAAAAATTGTCCAGACAAACCATTCAGGAACGATGCTGATGAGAAGCGGCAGCGCCAGAAGGCCGAGCACGGCGATGATGACAATATCATACACCCGTTCGGCAACGATGGAGGTGAAACCGTTTGTGTAAGGAGTTCCCTTTTCATGCTTGAGAATGAACAACCTGACAAAGTCTCCAAGACGCGCCGGAAGTATCAGATTCGCCGTTTGGGAGAGGTAAATACAGGCTGTGGAAAAGGACAGACTAATCGTAGTCCCGAGACGCTCTATTATATATTGGTACCTCCAGCCTCTGAGATACCATGCGCCAAAGCAGATCAGAATCGCAGCTACTAAGTAAACCGGAACAATATGCTGGATTGCTTCCAGCAGATCGTCCCATACCCGGTAGAGCATGAACACGATCAAAGCGGCTGCAATCAGAGTCGGGATGAGAATGGCACTAATTTTTTTCCACATGCAGCCGCCACCACATCTTCAAAATATCACTGCCCATTCCGTACACATCTTTGAACCGGACGGTTGTTCCGGGCCCCTGGGTCCAGACGACCGGAAACTCTTCCACCAGAAATCCTGCATGCTCTGCAAGCACTAAAGACTCGGTGTCCCAGAACCAGTGAGGAGCGCGGATTTTTGGAACAAGTTCCTTCAAAACGTCAGCCCGGTATGCCTTGAACCCGCACTGATGATCATGCAGCCTGCTTCCAAGAAACAGTCTGACCAGCGTGTTGTATCCCCTGCTTGCAACCTCGCGGTCTCCGCTGCGGATGATGTTACTCTCCGGCATCAGTCGTGAGCCTGTCGCAACAGCAGCACCGTTCTCAACTCTTGTTATGAGCTCGGGCAGATGTTTGATGTCTGTTGCAAGGTCCACGTCATAGTAACAGAATATTTCGCCGCGCGACTCTGCGAGAGCACGGTTCAGTGCTTTTCCCCTCCCCTGCCGCTCGTCGCTGTGGAGAAGGCGGACTCGCGAATCTTTTTTCTCCCACTCTTCCACGCACTCGCGGCTGCCGTCAGTACTTCCGTCCTCAGCAACAATCAACTCGAACGTTCTCCCAAACTCGGTGAGTGCTTCAAGAGATCTCGGGATAGCAACTTTGAGCGCCTCCACATCATTGTAGACCGGCAGTACCACGGTGACTTGTACAGAACTCACAAATTTTTCTCCTCAAGCAGGGCAGCAACGCGGTGTCCTGCACGAACTGATCCTTCCATGCTCCGTTCCGGATAATTTTCCAGAGAAAACATTCCGGCAAGGAACAGGTTGCATCCTGCATCAACCTCCGGAATCTTGTTCCGGTATCCGGTTGTGTATACAGGGCCTGCGAATGTATCGATGTACAGGTCGGCGTGATGGATTATCTCTTTGCCGATTCCAAACCTCTCACAGAAATCATCGATCATTTTTTCCTTCAGATTTTCGCCGGGCTCGCCCCTGAAGTATGAAGCAAGGTAGACCACGTGTTCCCCATACCAGTCGTAGGGAACAAAGTTTGTGTGAACAACGACCGCCCCGTAAGGTGCCGGGTCGCCCATGTTTGTCCAGTAGATTCCTTTCGCCGGATCAGCCCCAAGGCCGAGCGTCATGCATGCCGCTCCCTGATAGGGGAGTTCTGCAAGACTGCACTTCTTTTTCGTCTCTTCGTCCATCAAGGACGCAGTAACCTGTGGCGGCAGAGTCGAGATGACCGCATCAAACTCCTCGCCATCGATGATCCATTTTTCTTTGAGCCTGAGATCTTTTGCGGCGGTGTTCAGCCGAAGTTCAACCCCGCTCTCAACGAGTTTTTTTTCCATTGCATCGATGAGCAGATGCCAGCCGCCTTTCAGATACCCGAGCCGTTCCCCTTGTGTTCCGCGATCAGACCGAATCGCAATCCTGCTCATCAGCCAGGCTGCCGAGACCTCATCCTTCATCGAGCCGAATTTTCCTGCAAGAAGCGGCGCAAAAAATGCGTCATAGATGTCCTCACCGACTTTTTCATAGAGGTACTCCTTTGCCGTGATGTTGTCAAGAGCAGCCATATCGATTTTTCTTGAGCTGAGGACAAACTTTCCGAGCCTCACTTTCTGGAAAAAGCTGAGACACGGGTAACGCAAAATTTCCATCGGTGTTGTTAAGGGATAGAGCTGCCCTCGCATGTAGTAGCCGGTTGATCCCTTCAGCCAGATGAGATCCTCTTTGAGCCCCAGCTCTTCGAGAAGAGCAAACAGCTCGGTGTCTCCTGAAAAACAGTGATGATATAATGTTTCCAGCGTATATGTTTCGTACTTCATCGACGCAAGGCATCCGCCAGCCATTGCATTCTTCTCAAAGACAACTACTTCTCCGACCTTTGCCAGACGAAGGGCAGCAGCAAGTCCGGTAAGGCCTGCACCGAGAACACCGATCTTCATTACTCTATTAGATGTTACCTGCTTCATAAGAAAGTTTTTGACTAACGTAGCCGTATAACTAATGCAGTCATATATATCCAAGAAATGACATACATACACTCAACAAAAAGGTGTCAGTGTAAATGCGGGTATTTTTTATAGGATTCGGACAGGCAGGAGGCAAACTTGTGGATATGTTCCTTGCACAGGACAGAAAACTCGGTTCCACAAGTTTCCGTGGTATTGTTATCAATACTGCCCGGACCGATCTGATGGGAATTAAACACATTCCCATGGAAGATCGTCTCCTGATCGGTCAGACAATGGTAAAAGGTCACGGAGTTGGAACCGACAACGTGACCGGTGCAAAAGTAGCAGCAGATGAGATTGACACTATTATTAGTGCAATCGACCGCCGCGGAACGCATGACATCGATGCATTCGTTGTCTGTGCAGGTCTTGGCGGTGGAACAGGTTCCGGAGGATCTCCGGTACTTTGCCGTCACCTGAAACGCATTTACCGCGAGCCGGTCTACGCGGTCGGTGTTATTCCGGCTCCCGAAGAGGGACGCCTCTACTCCTTAAACGCTGCACGCAGTCTCTCGACTCTGGTCAACGAGGCTGACAACGTCATTGTGTTTGACAACAGCGCATGGAAAAATGATGGCGAAAGTGTCAAGAGTGCGTACGAGCGCCTCAATGAAGAGATCGTCCGCCGCTTTGGTGTCCTGTTCCGTGCAGGAGAGGTCAGCAAGTACGGTGTTGGTGAGATGGTTGTCGACTCCAGTGAAATCATCAACACACTCCGCGGCGGAGGTATCTCCTCTGTGGGTTACGCCATCAGCGAAGCAATTCCTACCATGAAGGGAGGAAAGCCAGCCGCAAAGAAGGACAGCGGAGGTCTTCTCTCAGGCATCCTTGGCAAGAAGGAAAAGAAGTCTGAGCCGCATGTGGACATCGCCTCAGGTGAAGACAAGTCTGCAAAAATAATTGGTCTCGTCCGCCGTGCAATGCTCGGCCGCCTCACACTTCCGTGCGACTACTCGACTGCGGAACGTGCTCTTGTTCTTGTTGCAGGCCCACCGAGCGAACTTGATCGTAAGGGTGTTGAAAAATCCAAGAGCTGGGTTGAGGAAAACATCGCGGGTGTTGAGGTCCGTGGTGGTGACTATCCAGTTGACAGCGGTTATGTTGCGGCAGTTGTTCTGCTTGCAACGATCGGCGACGCCCCGCGTATCCGCGAGCTGATGGAGCTTGCAAAGGAGGCAAAGGAAGAGGTCGTTAAGTCGCGTGAGAGATCTCACACCGCAATGTTTGATGACGGAGGCGTTGACCCGCTTTTCGAATGAGGTAGATGATGAAGAAAGTCACATACTTTTTAATCGCTCTTCTGCTCTGTGCCACATTTGCAGGCACGGTAAGCGCATGGAACAGTAATTCTGCGGCAAACATCAATCCGTCCGGCAGTCTGATGCCGGGAGATTCTGTATCTGCAACGATGACTATCAAAATTCTAGAGGATAGTACGGTGTACCGGATTAACATGTACACGGATCTGACCTCTGCAGTCTGGACCGGTTCTCTTACTGGAGCTGATGGCACTCCGATTACCGAGTTCCCTGCAGGAAAGAGGTACATCGATGGTTATCCGTTGACGAAGTTGCGGCAAGACACTATTCTTACCATCTATCTTGACGGAAAAGTTCCTGAGAACAAAGCAGGTAGTGAAATTACCGTCATGTCTGTTGAGGAGGTCAGCAGTTCCGAGAGTGTTATCTCGACCTACTCTTCGCCGAAGCAAACAGTTTACAATCCTGATGACATCCCAAAACAGATCACTGAGATCAACGACGCTATCACCAAACTTGACGCTGAACTGACCGAGATGTCCAAACAGGGTGCTGATGTATCCTCAGCTCTTGCAAAACTGGACACAGCAAGAACTGCTGTGAAAGCTGCTGACAACTACAAGAATGATATCCCTACCGCAACAAAGGAGATCGTTTCAGCAAGTGCAGCTGTTGTGGATGCAGAAAAACTGATGGTGAACGCAGCTTTAACGAAAGCCAAAAATAATCTGGATCTCATCGAACAGAATATTGCAAACCTGAATGCAAAGAACTGGGGCTCCGACAGCAGAGTAATTCTTCTGTCAACATCCAAGCAGACTGCACAAAACCAGTACAACACTGCCAAGAATGCATATGATTCGTCGACAAGCTCGGTCTCCGCCTCAACCAAGACTCAGGCTCTGGATGCCCTGAAGAACTCTGCCAGCACGCTGACCGAGTCAAATACACTCTGGGAAGAGGCACAGAAGTCTCCGCTTGCCGCAGTTGGACCGTACGCGATCTACATCGTAATCGGTATTGTCGCAGTGATTGTAATTGTTGGTGCGGTTATTCTTATCCGCCGCAGAGGTTACGACGACTGGGACGAACTTGGATAATCCTTTCGAGGATTTTTCCTGACACCTGTTTTTAAATAATTTTTTTCATTCGGTTTTTCAAATTCCATAATGATTTTACTTCAGTGTTTTTCGCGTGCGGCTCAGGATGAAAAAAATGCAACGCCGTTTAAAAAAAAAGTTAATGGAACAGGCTGTCCATATACTCAACTGATCTGCCTTCCGACTCTTTTTTGGTGAACACCGTTACAACATCATTTGGCTGAAACGTTACGTTTCCTGACGGAATGATCAGTTTTCCTCCGCGCCTGATTGCGATGTAGAGCATATCCTTGACGTCGGACGTTTCCCGCACGGTTTTGTTGACGCCTTCAGCTCCGTCTCTGATGGTTACTTCAAAGATGCTTCCCCCTTCAATGGATGCGAGCAGCTGTGTCTCCGGATTTTCCGCCCAGACGTACAGACTTCGTGCGACGATCTCGTCAGGATTTTCGCTGATGCGAACCCCCACCTCTTTGAACAGCTCGGCATGCTCCTTCTGGTTTACGATCGAGACAAGTGTTCTGACATTGTAGCGTTTTGCAAGCCAGCATGCCATGAGATTGAGCGCATCGTCACTCGTTGTTGCAACGAGCGCGTCAGCTCGATCAATTCCTGCGTCCTCAAGCACCGCCTTGTCCGTGGCGTTTCCGGCAATTGCCAGAAGATCGTACTGGGCAAGAATATCTGCACACCGCTCCTCATCGCGATCGATTACCACCACACTGTGTCCGTTTTCGGATGCAATGCCTGCAAGACTTCTGCCGATACCTCCAAGCCCGACGACGATGAGATACATGCTGAATCGTATGCTATCATGGGGTATTATACCTATTCCCTGTGATAGATACTGATCAGATGAGTATCTGCGGAGTTGATGAGGCAGGCAAGGGTTCGGTTCTGGGACCCATGGTTACCGCAGGTATTCTTGTTGTGGATTCCTCAGAGCTTGACGGTCTCGGTCTGAAGGACTCCAAACAACTCTCGCCAAGCAAACGTGAGGAGTTGTATGAGATAATTGTTGGGCGGTGGAAAACTACGGCGGTGGTGAAAAGTTCTCTGGAGATTGACTTGCGGCCCGGAACGATGAATACTTTCACTGCATCCTGTCATGCTGAAGTGATCCAGCGGCTTATGCCGGAGAAGGCATATCTGGATGCATGCGATGTGAATGCGGCAAGGTTTGGCACAACGGTGAAAAGTCTCTCAGGGATTCCCGGGGTTGAGATCGTTTCCGAGCACAAAGCTGATGACAAATTTCTGATTGTCGGAGCAGCAAGTATTGTGGCAAAAGTCACCCGCGACCGGCTGATAGAAGAATTATCTCATGAGTTTGGAGATATCGGCAGCGGCTATCCATCAGACCCGACAACCATTGCTTTTCTTGAAGCATATATTCGAAGAGTTGGCACGCCGCCATCCTGTGCCCGCAGGACATGGAAGACCATTGATGAAGTCATTGCCAGATGCTCCCAACAAAGTCTGTCGGATTTTTTCTGAGTCGCCCACGGAAAAACGGAGTACACGGAAATTTCACAGAAACGAATTATTTTCAAATTCCGTGTTGTTCACGTCTGCTCCGTGATGTTTTTTTCTGTGAAATTTCTGTGTGTTCCCGCGAAGCGGTAAGCAGGCCGTAGGCATGCGTTCCGTTTTTCCGTGGGCGGAGCTACGACGAATAATGAGTGATGTTTGTCAGCAAACGAACTTGGATTCACCATCCTCCCGAACATCAACATCTTAACCTTTCACATCAGACCATTACAGAGAAATGGAGTTTGGTTGGGTAGTCCCGGTACTAATCTGTGTAATCGTCTATGCTCTAATCTGCCTGGCGATCAAAAAACACAACTACCGGCCTGATATTTTTGCGTTTATGGGGCCGTGCCTGATGATTCGCACGTCCCGTACCGGCATCTTTGATGTATTTGCGCGGTTTCGCAGAACGTTTCTTGTCTACGGAACGCTTGGCGTTGTCGTCACTGCGCTCTGCGGCCTGGTGATGACCGCTCTCATCATTGTCACGGCATATCTGACGATGATTCTTCAACCAGACCCGTCCCCTGTTATCCAGCCGCAGAATCTTCTTCTGATTCCCGGCATCAACGACTTTGTTCCCTCAACATTTGCGGTCTGGTTTGCGCTGGTGTTTGCGGTAGTCATCCATGAGTTTGGTCACGGTCTTCTGGCGCGTGTGGAAAAAATCCGGGTGAAGTATACCGGTATCCTTGCTCTTGTGATCCCGATCGGAGCATTTGTTGAACCTGACGAGGAGGAGATCGAAAAGTCCCCGCTTCCAACCAAACTGCGGATGTTTGCCGCAGGAGTCACCAACAATATGGTTGTTGGAGCACTGTGCATTCTCGTGCTTGTCGCACTGCTTGGTATGGTTGTCCCCGGGACCCTGCCGTTCGTGCAGGGAATCTATGAAGGATACCCGGCAGACCTTGCAGGAATGCAGCCGGGCACCGTGATTCTTTCAATTGACGGCATGCCGGTTTCCAATACCACCGATGTTGCGAAAATTCTTTCCACAACCGTCCCCGGTCAGACCATTGAGGTGCTGGGCGAGTACAAAGGGGAACAACAGATGTATGACATCACCCTCACCTCCATTCCTTCCGAGGCCGCCGGCTCAGTTGCCGGCAATCTCAGCTCAGGATTTATGGGTGTGTTCTATGGTGACCCGAAAGCAGTCACGGACACGCTGCATGCATGGACTCATCCGACGTCCCCGGCAGGTGCAGTTGTTTCGTTCCTGAACTTCCTGGTCCTGCCGTTTTCATCCATTACCGGCAACAATGCATTCAGCATGCTGGTTACCGAAACTCCGGATCCTGCATATTTGTCCGCACCATTCGATGGATTCTGGGAGGTTGTTCACATCTTTTACTGGTGTGCATGGGTGAATATTCTGCTGGGCACGTTCAATGCCCTGCCGATCGGTCCGCTCGACGGAGGTCAGATGCTTCGCGAGGGTGTGAAAAGTTTCCTCTCCAAACGCGGTAAAGGAGACTACACGCAGACCGTTTGTAGTATGATCACAAATCTGCTGATTGTGGTAATTATTATTCCAATCATCATGCCGTACTTTTTCCGTTGAAACGGAGCGTTGCGTTTTTTTGTTCAGCTCCGCCCACGGAAAAACCGAACACACCGAAATTTCACAGAAAAACATCACGGAGCAGACGAGAACATCACGGAATCCTAAATTAATTGGTATGAAATTCCAATTTCATTTTCATTCGGAGGCTTGATACGAAGTATCAGAAATATTTTCCGTGTTGTTCACGCCTCTCAGTGATGTTTTTATTTCCGCAAAATTTCGTGTACTCCGTTTTTCCTGCGAAGCAGTGAGCAGGCCGAAGGCATGTGAGTCGTGGGCGGAGCAGAAATAATAATCCAAAGCCAAAAAAAAAAGGACAGCACTTATGAGGATACAACCCTCATAAAATTATATCTTTATGAACGGCCGCTGGCTTCTGTTTCCCTTTCTGGTTTTTCTTGGCGGGTGCTGTTACGGTCCGTCATCGCCAACGGTGAAGCTTGCCTATGCCGCAGGTTTTTCGGTCAACGATGTAGTAATGACCCAGTATTTTTACGGCTGGATGATTCTTTTAGTGCTGGTTGCCGCAGGATTTGCTTTTGGATTTCTGCGTCGGCAGAAAACTGCCGTACCATGGACTGCCAAGCGTGTCCTTCGACTGATTGCGACCGGTGCATCCATTGCTCTCGTGAGTATGTGCTACTGCTTTTCTTTGCAGAGCGTTCCCGCATACGTCTCGGTCATTTTGTTATTCCAGTTTACCTGGATTGGAGTAATCATCCAGTCTCTGGTGGAGCGTCGTCTGCCGTCGCGGCGGACGCTTACTGCTGTCGCTGTTCTGATTGTTGGAACAGTCCTTGCCACCGGATTTATTGGAACTGATGCTCACCTGACAGTTCCGGGCGTTGTTTTTGGGATGCTCTCGGCACTGTTCTATGCAGTCTACATGTTCCTGCTCGGCCGCACCGAGACCGAGATGCATCCGCTGACGCGAAGTTTTGTCATCATGTCCTGCTCCCTTGCGCTCCTGATCTGCATTTTCTCTCCTGCCTACGTGCTGAACGGGACGGCGTTTTCCGGCATCTGGGTCTATGGAATTGTTCTCGGAGGTATCGGGTGCGCTCTGCCGATGTTTCTTTTCTCGATTGGAGCGCCGAAGATATCTACGGGCGCTGCAACCATTCTGAGTTCATCCGAGCTGCCGGCATCCATCATCTGTGCGGTACTTATTTTGTCAGAAGCGGTCTCATGGATGCAGTGGATTGGCGTTGCGCTGATATTTTTCGGAATTGCGTATCCGTACCTCGGCCGCAGGGCCTGGACTCTGTGACTCCTGCCGAAACGTAATAATCCATTTATGTCCAATATATCTGTATCATGAAGCGAATTGCAGTGCTTGCATCCGGTCGCGGTTCAAACTTTCAGGCGATACTGGACGCACTCTCCCGCGGGGAAATTAACGGAGAGTGCATCGGGCTCTTTACCGACAACAAGGATGCCTACGCAATTGAGCGGGCGAAGGCCGCAGGCGTTCCTGCATATGTGATTCACTTCAAAGATTATCCCACCAAAGCTGCGTATGAAGCTGAGATGCTTGCGGCGATGAAAGCGGCGAATGCTGATCTGTTTGTATGCGCAGGATATATGCGGATAATTGGTACAGAAATTATCCGCGAGTTTGCAGGAAGGATGATCAATATTCATCCGGCTCTCCTGCCTGCATTCCCCGGTCTTCACGGTCAGAGACAGGCTCTGGAGTACGGAGTAAAAATTGCAGGATGCACAGTACACTTCGTGGACGAAGGGCTTGACTCGGGTCCGATCATTTTACAAAAAGCAGTTCCTGTTCTGGATGATGATGATGAAGAGGCTCTTGATGATCGGATTTTGACGCAGGAACATATTGCATTTCCCGAGGCGGTTGCACTTTTCTGTGATGACCGGCTTGTGGTGTCGGGTCGTCACGTGAAAATTCTGGAGAAAAAATAATTTCATGGCTCAGCACAACAAGGGCGCATCGCCCAAAAAAATTGCATCCGAACGGATCGAAATTTTATTTGATCAGGCGTATTTGAATCGCTCAAATCCAGCTCTTGCGAACCGGTATGTTTTCCTCGCACGCGAAATTGCCATGCGTCAGCGCTTGCGGATGCCAAAACAGTTCCGCAGATCTTTTTGTCCGACATGTCACGCATACTTTGTGCCCGGGGAAAATTTCCGTGTCCGCGTTCAGCATGGAAAAGTTATCTGCACCTGCCTTGTCTGCGGTGCGGTTGTGAGATATCCTCTCTCCTGAGATACGTGCAGGGAAAATGTTACCGGGATGCGGCAACAAAAAATACCTGTGAGTTGCCATTCAAACGGAAAACGAAACGATAAGTAATGATTTTTCCAAAAAGTGTTACCTCTGTTACCGCTAAATCCAATATACCTCTTACCAAAATATTAACTACATACAACAGTACAAAACATCGGTAACAAAAAAAACACAAAACCTCTGAAACAGAATTATTTTCAAAAAGCAACCGAATAACTATCTTAATTTGTTACCGCATACTCCGGTAACATCTCAGCGGTCATCAGAAAATACTCGCCATCCTTGAGATTTGCGATGATATTTCTGCGAAACAACAATCAGGAGCAGGCAGGCATTCTGCGTTTTTTTGGGGCAACTCAAAAACACAACGCCAAAAAATACACAAGTTTGATTTATCGATACTCACAAATTATAACAGAACATTTGATGAATCGACGTCTTTTACTCCCCCTTGTCGTTCTCATTGCTGTGGTGTGTGTGGTCGCCATAGTGATGGTTTCGATATCCTCGACCTCTTCGTCTGAACCGACGAACGTTTCTGTTTCCGAGGACATGATAAAACTCTCCGAGTATTTTTACCAAAATGTCGACAGAATAAATCAAGATATTACTGCTGAGATGCAGGACACTGCAACGAAATTGTCCTCTTCCACCCCGAATGACCCGGAGGCTCAGGAAATTTTGCGTGATGTGTTTAACAAGTACCCAAACAGTGCCGGAATTGCCTGGGTATCTGCTGACGAAAATGTGGTCAATGTCCCGATATACAGCCTGACAGGTGTTCTGAGCTCTCCTGAACTGCAAAACATTACGGAACAGTCGTTTGCCGAACATGATGTGATCTTAACCGACCCTGTTATGTCAAACGTTTACGGCATGGTCGTGTGCTTTGTCGTTCCGGTCTATGCAGCTGACGGCAGCTACAATGGATATCTCTGCTTTGCCCATATGCCGATTTCGCTCATGAATGATATACCGAATACGCCGTACTACAATGGCACCAACTATGAGCTGTGGATAGCCAACTCGGAAGGAACGGTGTTATGTCACTCAGACATCTCAACGATCGGATACAACTATTACACGAACATGCTTTATCGTGGACTTGACAAATCGTTCTCCGGCATTCGTCCTATTATTGAGACCAGCGAGGGAACCACCAAATATGAGTTCTATGAACTCAACAACGTTGATGTTGTCGAAAAAACATGTATCTGGAATACTCTGACGTTCGGCGGTCAGGATATGCGTCTGGTGGTGACGAACTATCCCTATGAGGCCCCGGAGGTGTCGTTCCCGGAAACCATCGACATGGACGAGATAACCGATGTTGCGCAAGTTCTCTATCTGTCTGCGAAAAAATACGGTAAAGAGGCGACTCTTGCAGCGATGAATGATCCTTCCGGTCCTTTTTCAGATACCGGAACCGACATTTTTGCGATCTCAACTGATGGTGTCATTCTTTCCATGCCGTCAAAGAGCAAGATTGTGGGATTGAACAGGCTCAACTATCAGGATGTGTATGGTATGCGTCTGGTGGCTACGATGATCAACCGTGCCAATCAGGGCGGAGGATACATACACTACTACTCCGAACTGCCTTACTCACCCGATCAGGCGATTTTTGGTCTTGCGTGTGTGATTCCTGTGGACGAAACATGGTTTGTCGGATCCCGGCATTCAGTACTGACCAACACCGCCCCCATTAACGCCGAAGTGCGGTCGAAACTGATTCGTGCAGTCCAGCCCATACAGGAGTATGTCGATGCTTATGGAAAGGAACAGACACTCTCAGTGCTGAATGATCCTTTTGGGGAATTCAACAATGCTGATATTCGGTTCAATGCGATCAGTTATGAAGGAATTCTTCTTGCCGACGCCGAGCATCCTGAGTTGATCGGCACCGAGATGTTCTCACGCGTCAGTCCTCACGGAACATCCATCACCCGCGATCTTGTTCTGATCGCAAAACAGGGTGGAGGGTTTGAGTATGTGGAGTCACGGGATGCCGATGAAAATTCCGCCACCATTTCTCTCATGTATGTTGAACCGGTAGATGATGAGTGGTTCATCGCAGGTGCGATCGAACTCGATTCACACCAGGTCCCCGTCTAATTTTTTTAATTTTTTTATCGTGAGACAGTTTCAGGCATTTTTTTCTCTACGTTCGTGCTATCTGTTCAGAAACTTGATTAGCCGAGACTCACAATCAATAAGGAGACATATCTGATGAATCGACGTCTTTTACTCCCCCTTGTCGTTCTTATTACTGTGGCATGTGTGGTTGCCATAGTGATGGTTTCGATATCCTTGACCCCTTCGCCTGAACCGACGAACGTCTCTGTTTCCGAGGACATGATACAGCAGTCCGAGGATTTTTACCAAAGCATTGATGCAGTAACTGATAATATTGCTGCCGTGATGCATGACACTGCAAAGGAGTTGTCCTCCTTCACTCCGGATGACCCGGAAGCTCAGGAAATTTTGCGCAATCTGTTTAACAAGTACCCAAACAGTGCCGGAATTGCCTGGGTATCTGCTGACAAAAATGTGGTTAGTGTCCCGATACACAGCCTGACAGGTGTTCTGAGTTCATCCGAACTGCAAAACATTACAGAACAGTCGTTTGCCGAACATGATGTGATCTTAACCGATCCTGTTATGTCAAATGTTTACGGCATGGTCGTGTGTTTTGTTGTTCCGGTCTATGCAGCTGACGGCAGCTACAATGGATATCTCTGCTTTGCCCATATGCCGATTACCCTTTTGAATGAGACGCCGAATACACCGTACTACAAAGACACCCAGTATGAGCTGTGGATAGCCAACTCGGAAGGAACGGTCTTCTGCCATCCAGACACCTCAACGATCGGATATAATTACTACACGAACTCGTTTTATCGGGGGCCTGCCAATGCCTTCTCCGGCATTCGCCCCATTATTGAAACCAGCGAGGGAACCACCAAATATGAGTTCTATGAACTGAACAACGTTGATGTTGTTGAAAAAACATCTATCTGGAAAACCCTGTCGTTCGGCGGTCAGGACCTGCGTCTGGTGCTGGTGGACTTTCCTTATGAAGTCACGGAGGTGACTCTCCCGGAAACCATCGATCTGGAGGAGATAACCGATGTTTCGCGGGCTCTCTATCTGTATGCGAAAAAATACGGCAAAGAGGCAACGCTTGCAGCGATGAATAATCCTTCCGGTCCTTTTTCCAATACCGGAACCGAAATTTTTGCGGTCTCAACTGATGGTGTCATTCTTTCCATGCCGTCACAAAGCAAGATTGTGGGATTGAACAGGATCAATTATCAGGATGCGTACGGCATACGCCTGGTGGCCACGCTGATCAATCGTGCCAGTCAGGGCGGAGGATACGTACACTACTACTCCGAACTGCCTTACTCGACAGATCAGGCGATCTTCGGTCTTGCGTGTGTGATTCCTGTGGACGAAACATGGATTATTGGATCACGGCATTCAGTACTGACCTACACAGTCCCCATTAACGCCGAAGTGCGATCGAAACTGATCCGGGCAGTCCAGCCTGTGCAGGAGTATGTCGATGCTCATGGAAAAGAACAGACACTCTCAGTGCTGAATGATTCTTTCGGGGAGTTCAACAACTCTGAGATTCGGTTCACAGCGTTCAGTTATGATGGAAAACTTCTTGCCGACGCCGACCATCCCGAGTCGATCGGCATTGACATGTTCTCACGTGTCGGCCCTCACGGGACATCCATTACCCGCGATCTTGTTCTGATCGCAAAACAGGGCGGAGGGTTTGAGTATGTGGAGTCACGGGATGCTGATCCGAACTTCGCCACTATCTCTCTCATGTATGTTGAACCGGTAGATGATGAGTGGTTCATCGCAGGTGCGATCGAACTCGACTCACATCGAATCATATCCTCCTAATTTTTTTTTAATTTTTTTTATCACAATACAGTTACCTGCATCTTTTTTCGTCTCCAAGCTCATGATACCGTTCACAAGCTTGATAACTCCACACGTGAAAGAGATGGATGATCTAATTGGTGAGTCGGCGACTTCTTCTCTCTCTTATCGTTCTTGCTGTGGTGTGCGTGAGTGCCATAGTGCTGATTTCGATAGCCTTGACCCCTTCGTCCGGGCAGATGAACGTCTCAGTTTCTGATGATATGATGCAGATGTCTGAGGAGTTCTATCAAAGCATCGACAACATAACTGACGATATTACTGCCTCCATGCAGGCTGCTGCAAAGGAACTGTCCCCCCTCACTCCTGATGACCCGAAAGCTCAGGCAATTTTGCGCAATCTGTTTAACGAGTACCCAAACAGTGCCGGAATTGCCTGGGTATCTGCTGACAACACTGTTATCAGTGTCCCGATATACAGCATGGGCAGTGTTCTGACCTCCAGTGAATTTCAAAATATTACGGAACAGTCGTTTGCCGGACAGGATGTGATCTTAACTGATCCTGTTATGTCAAATGTTTACGGCATGGTCGTGTGTTTTGTCGTTCCGGTCTATACAGCTGACGGCAGTTACAATGGGTATCTCTGTTTTGCCCATATGCCGATTATACTGCTGAATGAAACGCCGGATACCCCGTACTACAAAGATACACTGTATGAGTTGTGGATTGTCAACTCGAATGGTACGATCATCTACCATCCGGATACATCAACCATTGGCAAAAATTACTACACCAGTCACTATTACCAGGAACACTCAAAAATATCAGATATTCGTCCATTTATTGAAAACAGTGAAGGGACTCTCAAATATTTGTCTTATTCTCTGAGAAGTTCTGATGTTGTTGAGAAAGTGGGCATCTGGAATACTCTGTCGTTCGGTGGTCAGGACCTGCGTCTGGTGCTAGTGGACTATCCGTACAAGGCAACGGATGTGACGTTCCCAGAAAATGTGAATATTAAAGAGGTAACTGACGTCACTCAAGCCCTTTTTATCTATGCGAAAAAATACGGCAAAGAGGCCACTCTTGTAGCGATGAGTGATCCTTCCGGTCCTTTCTCCAATACAGAAACCGAGATTTTCGCGATCTCAACAGATGGTGTTGTACTTTCCATGCCAACGGAAAGGGGCCTTATGGGGGGGAACCAGATAAACTATCAGGATGCGTACGGCATACGTCAGGTAGCCACGATGATTAACCGTGTCAACCAGGGCGGTGGATATGTGCATTACTACTCCAAACTGCCCTATGCAGGAAATGAAACTATTTTCGGTCTTGCGTATGTGATTCCGGTGGATGAAACATGGTTTGTCGGATCCCAGAAATCATTACTGAACCACACGGTCTCCTTTGATCCTGAAGTGCGATCGAAACTGGTTCGGGCAGTCCAGCCGGTACAGGAGTATGTCAGCGTTTATGGAAAGGAACAAACACTGGCAACACTGAATGATCCTTCCGGGGATCTGATTTATCCTGATGTCAGATTCGCTGCGGTCAGTTACGAAGGAGAACTTCTTGCTGATATTTTCAATTCTGATTTGATCGGCATTGATATGTTCTCAGTTGTTGATCCTCACGGAACGTCCACTTTCCGTGATTTTGTTCTGATCGCAAAACAGGGCGGAGGATTTGAGTATGTGGAGTCACGGAATGCTGAGGATGGTCTCTTTACTATCTCCCTCATGTATGTTGAGCCGGTAGATGATGAGTGGTTTATTGCAGGTTCCATCAAACTGGATTCACATCCGATCCCCTCTTGATTTTTTTAATTTTTTTATCCCGATGTGTCCCCTGCATTTTTCATCATGTTTGAAATATTTTTTACGATTACTCATCTGTTCTGTCATTTGGCGCGATCTGTCTTCATGGCATGAAATAAACAGAAAATGGTTCGTCAAAGTCGATCATGAAAAAATATTTTTGAGGGGAACTCTTATCATCATATCTCTCTAATATATACGGCACGAGGGAATACCACACGTGCCCAATCCATCAGATACCGAATCCTATATTCAAACATTAAAACCCACCATCTGGGTCGGCAAAAACGGCTGTACCGACGATCTCGTCGAGGAGACACGCCGCCAGCTTGATGCGCGCAAAGTAATCAAGATCAAATGGCTTCAGAGCTCGGACATGGACGAGGCTGAGATCCTTGAACTTGCCGCGAGGACATCTGCCGAAGTTCTCGACTCCCGCGGGCGAATGGTGGTGCTCGGGGCAAAGAATCGCGGCAGACTTCCGGTAGTAACTCCTGCAAAAGGAAAGAAACCTGTGAAAAAACAGTCCGCACGTGACCGGATCAAATCATTCTATCTTGAGAAAAAATAATTTTCTTTCTCTTTTCAGATTTTGTCTTTTAAACGGAACGCATATCAAAACATGCAAAATTTTTCCTCTCACGAACATATTTATTGTTCCAACACCAATTGATACAGACTGTTAATGTCATGCGTTGCAGAGATGAACTCTCGCAACCAAATCATGCCGAAAGGCATGGGCTTACAGTGAGGAAAAGTCTATGACTACAGTATTTGATATCCCGGCCAACGATCTCATTGCAAAGGTCGCCGACGAACTCAAGAACGAGTCCGCAATCAAGGCACCCGAGTGGTCCGAGTACGTAAAGACGGGAGTACACAAACAGATGCCGCCGGAAAACCCGGACTGGTGGTATATCCGTTCCGCAGCAGTGCTGCGTCGTATCTATGTTGACGGCCCGATTGGCGTTGAGCGCATGCGCTCCGTTTACGGTGGTATGCAGGACAATGGTTCCAAACCGTCCCACTTCAGAAAGGGAAGCGGCAGCATTGCCCGCAAAGTAATGCAGCAGCTTGAGGCAGCAGGTTTCATTGAGAAAGTTACCGGCGGCCGCAACGTTTCCGCAAAAGGCCGCAAGTTCCTTGACAACATCGCCTACTCCTTAAAGGAAGAAGCAGTCAAGGCAGCCCCCGGTCTTGAGAAGTACTAACGAACATCTGACAAACATAATGGTGACCAGAAATGGGAGACGATGAACTCGCAGATATCCGCCGGCAGCGCATGATGCAGCTCCAGCAGCAGCAGATGGCAGAACAGGAACAAGTACAGCGTCAGCAGGCAATGCAGGCGCAGATTCAGAATGTTCTCATGCAGGCAATGGAACCTGAAGCCCGCGAGCGGCTCAACACAATCAGACTCGCCAAACCCGAGTTTGCCGCATCAATCGAGCAGCAGATCGTCGCTCTCGCCCAGTCAGGCCGCCTGCGTCAGAAAATAACCGATGCACAACTCAAACAGCTGCTCACCCAGATTGTTCCGCAGAAAAAGGAATTCAATATCCGCAGGGTCGGATGAAAGCGGGTGTGCTCTACAGCGGCGGCAAAGACAGTACTCTTGCCGCGGTTCTGCTTGCGCGGGACTATGACGTAGAGCTCATAACATTCGTGTTCGATTCCTCCCATGCTGTTCCATCCATAGAGGCGGCGGCAAAGGCAACCGGTTTTCCCTGGAAAACACAGGCCTTTGCGTCAGGTTTCCTTGACGAAATCATCAGCATGATTGTTGATGACGGGCATCCTGCAAATGCCATCAACGAAATCCACCGACGGTCTCTCTGTGCAATTGCGCAGGAATATGAGGTGGTCGCCGATGGAACCCGTCGTGATGACCGGGTTCCCATGCGGACACAGTCAGAAGTGCAGAGTCTTGAGATGAAGTACGGGGTCAGCTACATGCGGCCTCTGCTTGGCATAGGAAAAAAAGAGATCATCCGGTTGTGTGAAAAATCCTTTGAAGTCGCCTACGGCGAAACAGGATCAATTCCAAACGGAGATTTCGAAAGTGAGATCAGAGCCGAAATGGTTCAGCGAGGAATCGACTTTACGTCGCTCTTCCCGAAAAACCATGAACAGTCTCTGATAATTCGAAAAAAGACTGGTGATTAACCATGAGCAAACTTACCAAAAGCCGTAAGATTCGTCTTGCAAAGGCAACTCAGCAGAACCGCCGTGTTCCTGCCTGGGTCATGATCAAAACCAAGCGCAATGTTGTGTCTCACCCATGCAGACGCAACTGGAGACGCAGCACTCTGAAGGTGTAAAAAAATGGTAGAAGCACAAAAGGAACAGGTATATGTAATTCCGCTCCGTGATGTCAAGCGCGTGCCATGCTACAAGCGTGCAAACGCAGCAATCAAAGACATCCGCGGCTACCTTGAGCATCACATGAAAAGTGATGACGTTAAGCTCGACAAGAGCATTAACGAAGCTGTCTGGGCACGCGGATCCCAGAAACCGCCAAGACGTATTCGTGTTCGCGCTATGAAGTTCGAAGACGGACAGGTCCAGGCAGAACTTGCTGAGGAATAAATGGACCACACCCTGTCACTGAATGGCGACCCGAACATCGGCGTCTTTGCCCGTGTCTTTGAAGACATTGCGTTTGTTCCAATAGACTCCCCCGAGGAGTTCGGATCAAAAATAGCGGAAGCTCTTGATGTCGAGGTTATTCCAACCTTTATTCAAGGATCATCCGTTATCGGTCTTCTTCTCACCGGCAATTCCCGCGGATTTGTTGTTTCCGGTCTCATTCACGATTCAGAACTTGAACTTCTGCAGGAGTACGGCGATGTCTTACTCCTCGGCGAAGAGATGAATGCGGCAGGGAACGTAATTCTTACCAATGATTCATTCGCAGTTGTGCATCCTGACATGTCGTCAGCGATGCGCAAGATGGTCAGTGAGTTCCTGAAAGTTGAGACTGTTCCCATGTCTTTTGGCGGTGTCGGAACGGTTGGTATGGTAGGAGCCTGCACGAATGCAGGGGTACTGCTGCCGGCCCGAAGCGCACCATCAGAGCTGGAACATCTTGAGAGCAGTCTTCCGACAGCGGACATTTCGGTTGGAACGGGTTCAGTAAATATGGGATCCAATCTGATCGGAACTGGTTTGCTCGTGAACAGCAAGGGTTATCTGGCAGGAAACGCTACCACGGGTTTTGAACTCGGTAGAATTGAAGATGTATTTGGATTTCTGTGAGGTGAAAAAACATGCCGAAATTTGAGGTTAAGGGCACGTTCAAAAATGATGGACAGATGAAGCCCTACACAAAGACAGTCGATGCACCAAGCGAGCGTCTTGCAGGAGAGTTCACTCTTGCAACGATTGGCAGCAAGCACCGGCTCGAGCGCAAATATATTACCGTTGATTCTGTAAAGGCTGTCAATGGCGAGTAATGTAAATCAGGCAAATCTGGAACAGGAGGTACAAGCCCTCCGTTCCTATGCCGCAGAGTATTCCCAGCAGTTTGATCTTCTTTCCCAGCAGTTGCGTTTCATCGAGACGGCACGTGCTGAGGCTCTTGCGTCAGTTGAGGCACTTGAGGCTCTCGCCGCAGCAGATGGTGAAGTTTCCACACTTCTCAGTCTTGGCGGCGGCGTGTCGGTTCGTGCAACTGTTACGGACACGAAGAGGATGCTTGTTGGGATTGGCGCAGGAGTTACGGTTGAGAAGTCAACCGAGGATGCACTTTCCTTCCTGCGCGACCGGATCACCGAGATGGATGCATCCGGCAAACGGCTTTCCGAATCTCTGGGAAAACTGCAGAGTCAGATGTCAGCGGTGGAGCAGCGTATGCAGGAGATTTATGCTTCTGCACAGAAGCAGATCCGCTGATTTTTCCTTTCTCTTTTCTTCTGAATTTAAAAAAAAGAATTTATGTTCTTCTGCAAATAACTCCGGCAAGTAGAAGTCCTGCGAAAACTCCTGCGATGCATAACGGAGTTTGTGCCTGAGTCGGAGATGATGAAGTCATCCCGGGTCCTTCCAGATAGAACGCGTCATCATCAATGAAGTCGTCCAGCTCAACCATCCAGTAACAGTTGTCAGGATTCAGTTCAGTATAGATCAGGCTCTCACGAGGACTCTCACCGAAGACGATCTTCTGCGATGAAGCAATCACTGATATTTCATCGCTTTCGGGATCATAAATCTCCAGATTCGGCACAAACACATCACCGGAAAGAATCGTGGTGTTTCCCCATGCATTTGATCTGCTGCCCCAGATCTCATCAGATTTTTCGGTGACATAGATATCTGATACACTGTTCGCATCATCATCAATGACTATCGTAATGATTGACGGATAGGTGACCGGAGTTGTGTTCACCACCCGGGTAAGGTTTCCTTCAATCGTATAGATGACATGAGGACGGTTATCAATCACCGCAGGATTTTTGAACGTGAGGGTAGCGGGAACAAGAGTTCCATCAGCATTCTGGAAAACATACCAACTTCCGTCCCAGTCAGGCTCCTCATAGAGTCCGGTCGGAACAGTTGTCCAGACACTGTTGTTTACCGGTCTCGTTTTTTCCTTGAGCGGAACCTCACCGATAACGACATACTGTCCAGCTTCATCGAGATAGAGATAGTTTGCAAGGACCTTCGTTGTTCCTGTTGTGTCGTTGATAACAATTGTAGAACGAGTGGCTATGCCGTCTGATACCATGCACCTTCAGAGCAAGGCGGCAAATCCTAATCATTATTTGTTCAGTCAACCATCATCTATGATATGAAAAGTGAAACCAAAGAGAAGATCAGATCCATCTTTGCAGAGGAAGGTATCACCTCTGAGATCACTTGTGAACAAGCCTCAGCCATCTGCGAAACCTACCAGATCGATCCCTTCCACATCGGCAAATACTGCGACATAGAACACATCAAATTCAAACACTGCAAATTCGGGTGCTTCAAATGAGATTTCTCAGGCTGCAAACCGCAGCCGCAGCAGAGGAGGCACTCCTCGCCCTCACGAAAATTCTCCCCGAAGAACTGATACCCTTAGACAAAACCTGCGGCAGAATCCTCTCTTGTTCAATCACCGCCCCCGAAAACATCCCGGGATTTGACCGTTCAGTCAAAGACGGCTATGCCGTCCGCTCCGCAGACACTCTCGGAGCAGCCGAACAAAAACCAAAAATTCTCAGACTCACCGGAAAAATCCTGATGGGCCAGAACAACTCAGGATTTCTTGACGAAAAAACCGCCAAATACATCCCGACCGGAGGAGTTATGCCAGAGGGTGCAGACGCAGTTGTCATGCAGGAAAGCGCCGAACTCGCAGGCGACCTCGTCATGATCAAAACCCCTGTCAACCCAGGTGCAGACGTCCTTGGTAAGGACGAAGACTTCGCCAAAGATCAGAACATATTTCCAGCTGGAACAAAACTCACCGCCCAGGCAGCAGGAGTTCTCGCCGCATTTGGTATCGATCCGGTACCCGTCATCCGCCAACCGAAAATCGGTATCATCTCAACCGGCAACGAACTCATAGCACCAAACGAAAAACTCGAACTTGGAAAAATCCGCGACACCAACAGCACCCTTCTCCAGTCCTTCGTCATTGAAGCAGGAGGGATTCCTGCGTTCTACGGAATCATCCCTGACATTGCAGAAGCACTCAAAAACGTTCTCGAACGGGCAGTGGCCGAGTGCGACGCAGTCATCCTCTCCGGCGGCAGCTCCAAAGACGAACGCGACGTCACCGCCAACGTCATCGCAGAACTTGGCACAATCCACGTCCACGGCGTCTCAATCGCGCCAGGCAAACCAACCATAATCGGTTCAATATCCGGTAAACCCATCCTCGGTCTCCCCGGTCACCCAGCCTCAACCTACATGATCGCAACCGTCTTTGCAAAACCCATGATTCAGAAGATGACCGGGGACCAGACCCGCGACCGAATTGTTCCTGCAAAACTTTCCATGAGTTTTCCCTCGGAAAAAGGACGCGAAGACCTGATCAGAATCAAAATATTACCGGACGGAAGCGCCGAGCCGGTCCTTGGCAAATCCGGACTCCTCAACACCCTCATTCACAGCGACGGCTACATCCGCATCCCCGCAGGCCTCGACGGATGCGAAGCCGGCGAAACCGTGGAGGTTCACTTATGGCAATGAAACGATACCTACACCAGATAACCGTCGACGAAGCACTCGCGGTCATCAGAAGCATCCCGCCGCACACCACCGTGCGCCGCGTTCCGATCGTTGAATCAGTTGGTCACAGGCTCGCGCAGTCCCTCTACGCCGAGTACTCGGTTCCCGAGGTTCCGGTATCTGCGATGGACGGCTTTGCGGTCAAATCATCGCAGACTATCAAAGCAGGTGACCAGACACCGCTCTCCCTCAAAAATTTCGCACGGGTCAACACCGGAAACGTCATCCCCAAAGAGTTCGACGCAGTCGTCCGCGTCGAAGATGTCTGGTTTGACGGAGACGATCCTGATGCAATCACCATCCGGAAATCCGTCAACCCGGGAACAAATGTTCGGCCTGTCGGCGAAGACATCAAAGCAGGTCAGCTCATCCTTCCTGCCGGAACCCTCATCCGCCCATTTGATATTGGCGCGATCGCCTCGTATGGATTCACGCATGTCAGCGTCAGATCCGTCTCGGTTGGAATCCTCCCGACCGGCAACGAACTCATCATGCCGGGTGAGAGGCCGGCCCCCGGTCAGGTCGTTGAAAGCAACACCACCATGGCAGAATCCTACCTCCGCCAGTTCGGCGTTGATGTCATCCGCTACCCTCCGGTCGTCGACAACCCGGTTCTCATCCGGGGCGCACTCGAAAAAATTCTCTCAGAAAACGACATCGCTATCGTCTCTGCCGGATCCTCTGCCGGCACCAAAGACTTCACCGCAAAAGTCATCGGCGAACTCGGCGAACTTCTCTTCCACGGTGTCGCCGTCAAACCGGCAAAACCTGCTATGCTTGGCATCGCCGGAAAGAAACCGATCTTCGGACTGCCCGGCTACCCGCTCTCTGCCCAGACTGTTCTCCGCATTTTTGTCCGCGAACTGCTCGAAGCATGGGGATGGAAAGGACCTGAACACAAGACCATCAACGTCAGACTCGGCGACTCCATCTCATCCGAAGGCGGCATTGATGAGTTCAGTCTTCACGCAGCAGCAAAAGTCGGCAGCGAGTACGCTGCAATCCCTCAGTCACGGGGCGCAAGCGTCCAGATGACTGGTGTTCGGTCGAATGTGATCATACGAATTCCGTACGGTGTCGAAGGATTTGAAGCAGGAGAAGTTGTGCCTGCCCTCCTCTCCGCCCCGACCGAGGAACTCGACCGAACCGTTTTGATTGCAGGTGTCTATGATCCCGCAATCGAAGCGCTCACCGAACTTGCCGTCAAAAAAGACATCCGCATCAGAACCGGCAACTTCAACGGACTCTCAGGACTCATGCTTCTGCTGAAGAACGCCTGCCATCTCGTCTGTATCACCGACACGGCCGACCTCGCTGTGCTCGGCGACCTGCCAATTGTGCAGAAGAAACTCACCAAAAATGCGACTCTGGTCTGCCGCAAAGAAATGGAGAACGATCCTCTCACGAAAACTGTGCTCGAACTTGCAGACTCAACAGAGTTCAGGAAAAAACTCTCCCGCTCCTGACCGGTTTCGAGTAAGTTTGTTAAATGAGTTAAGTTTACCAGTTAACATAAATCACCTTACACTTAAATATCATTCAGACGAACAATGATCTGAATACGTATGAGACTGAACAAACCTTTCATTTTCACAGCACTGATGGTGTGTGTAGTGCTGACTGTTGCCATGGCCGGCTGTATCGGAACAACGACTCCTGAAGAGCAACCGGTTGAAATCGACGTCTATGCCGCAGCATCGCTGACCGGTGTCATGACAGAACTCGGCAACAAGTTCATGGAAGAGAACAAGAACATCAAAGTCAACTTCAACTTCGCCGGAAGCCAGACCTTAAAGACCCAGATTCTTGAAGGCGCTGACGCTGATCTCTACATCTCGGCAAACAACGCACAGTTCACGCCGGTTGTTGACGCAGGCCTCATTGGCGAGAAGAAGATCCTTCTCAAAAACAAACTCGCAATCGCTGTCCCGAAAGCAAACAGCAAGAACATCACTGACCTTGCCGGCATGGCAGAAAAAAACGTCGTGCTCGTAATCGGTAACAAAGATGTTCCGTTCGGCCAGTACACCCGCGATATCATCAACAAGTACCAGAACGACAGTCACGATGGCTACGTTGACGCATTCATGGCAAACGTAAAGTCAGAAGTTGACGCAGTCGACAAAGTCAAGCCGCTGCTTGTCCTCGACGAAGCAGATGCATCCCTTGTCTACAAGTCTGACATCTCCAAAGCAGACAAAGATGATATCACTTTAATTGAACTCCCAGACAACTACAATGTAATTGCAGACTACCCGTACGGTATCATCAACACAACGAAAAACCCTGAAGCAGTGAAGGCATTCGAGTCCTATATGACGGGACCTGTTGGAACCGCACTTCTGAAGGACTACGGATTTGATCCGGTAGCCGCATAAAGACAAAGGAAAATCTATGAGTCAGGCACGCACAAAACATCATCACGCTTCCCGCATCGGAACAAAAGCGATTGTTGCCGGACTCATCTTTCTGTTTCTTATTTTTATTACCATTCCCTTAGTCTCGCTGTTTACGCGGGTCAGTCCGGAAGATTTCATCACGGCTCTTTCCAGCCCTCTCGCACGCGATGCCCTCTCACTCAGTTTGATCACGGCAACATTCAGTACGATTGTGGTGGTAATTCTCGGAACGCCTCTTGCGTATGTGAACGCCCGTTACTCGTATCCCGGCCGGGATATTGTTGATACCTTAACCGATCTGCCGATTGTTTTGCCGCCAACGGTCGCAGGTCTTGCACTTCTGATGGCGTTTGGGAGAAACGGTCTGTTGGGCCAGTACCTGAACGTGTTTGGTATCCAGATTGCGTTTACGACACTTGCGGTCGTGATCGCCCAGATATTTGTTGCGTCGCCGTTTTTCATTCGTCAGGCGCGGTCGAGTTTTGAGGCGGTGGATCCAAACTATGAAGCGGCCTCACGGACGCTTGGAGCAACACCGATTCAAACATTTTTCAAGGTGACGCTTCCGCTTGCGGCAAGTTCGCTGTTGTCAGGTATTATCATGACGTTTGCCAGAGCTCTCGGCGAGTTTGGTGCGACGCTGATGTTTGCCGGAAACTTTCAAGGAAAAACCCAGACGATGCCGCTCGCTATCTACAGCGAGCTGCAAAGTGATATGGCGGTTTCGATTGCGCTGGCAATTCTTCTGGTGGTGTTTTCGTTCGCGATCATTTTGGCAGTGAAGTATATCGGGCGAAAGGAGAATGCGTATGCTTGAAGGATCGTTTTCTGCGCAGCTTCGTGATTTCGATCTGAACGTAGAAAACTTCACGGTGAGAGATGGCGAAACGCTTGCTTTGATCGGGGAGAACGGGGCAGGTAAGTCAACGGTTCTGCGAATTCTCTCCGGCATTCTAAAACCTGCGTCAGGAAAGATTTCGCTGAACGGCCGCACTCTCTATGATTCAAATGCCCGCGTTCTTCTGCCGCCCGAGGATCGCAGAATCGGGTATATGTTCCAGAACTATGCGCTATTTCCGCATATGACGGCGAAGGAGAATATTGCATATGGCCTCAAAGTGCAGAATGCGTCACAAACTGATATCGATGCCCGTGTTGGTGAACTCTGCGAGCGGATGGGGCTTTCGGAGGTTGCGGATCAGCGGGTGACGAGGATGTCAGGTGGTCAGCGCCAGAAGACAGCACTTGCCCGCGCTCTTGCACCAAAGCCTGAGCTGCTGCTCTTGGATGAGCCGCTTTCTGCACTTGATGTTCGGACGCAGGAACAGATGCGAAGAGAGCTTGCGTCCGTTATCCGGGCTGAGCAGATCCCCTGTATTCTGGTGACGCATTCACTCGTCGACGCTCTTTCGTTTGCGAACCGTATTGCGGTGATTGAGCGGGGCAGAATTGTTGCGTCAGGTCTGCCGGAAGAGATGATTCATAATCCGATTAACGGGTTTATGTCGACGTTTTCGGAGAATCTGAATCTGTTCCGGGGAAAGGTCGTGGTCAACCGCAGCGGAGTTGTCTGTGTGGATGTTGGGGGCGTGAAGATTCGTGCGGCTACCGCACTTTCCGGAACGGTGAGCGTTGGCATCCGGCCTGAGGAGTTAATCATCTCCCGCGAGCGGTTTGTGTCGAGTGCAATCAACTCGTTTACAGGAATGATCACAAAGATCGAGGATACCGGACTTTACCGGCTTGTGCATGTGGATATCGGCATTCCACTTGCAGCGTCCGTGACGCAGCAGAGTATTGAGAGACTTGGTCTTGCGACCGGCCAGACGGTTGCGGTGACGTTTAAGGCGACTGCTGTTCAGGTGTTTATCTGAAATGAGACGGCATCTGTTTCTAACCGGGGATGTGCAGGTTGGGAAGAGTACGATTTTGCGGCGGGTCTTGGATGAGCTTGATGTTCCGGTTTCCGGGTTTTTGACGATGGCGGTGCCGGGTGTCGAAGGCTGTTCGGATATTTTTCTGGTTGATGCGAAGAATCCGACTTGTTCAGAAAAATGTCATCTTGCCCATCGCGTGCCGGGAAAAATACCTGAGGTGCGTGAGGAGGTGTTTGTCGCTATCGGAGTTCCGCTTCTTCGGGAGGCCGCGCCCCCTCTTATTTTGATGGATGAGCTTGGGTGGATGGAGAGTTCGTCGTATGCGTTTCAGCAGGCTGTGTTTGCGGTGCTGGATGGAAATGTGCCGGTTTTAGGCGTTGTGCGGGATAAGCGGCTTGCTTTTTTGGACGCTGTGCGGGATCATCCCGCAGTTGAGGTGCTTGTGGTGACGCGGGAGAATCGGGAGGAGATGGTTGATATGGTGAGGGAGAGGGTGTTGAGGGCGATGCGGGATGCTCGGGGAACCTGAATAATTTCGTAAATGGGTACTGTTGAGTGGTAAATGACGTTTTATTTCGAGGGAAACACGAACCACACGAAATGACGCGAAAATCGTAAACTCACGAAACATTACGAAAAACACGAAATGATTTAGTTGGTTTTTTCTGCAAAAACCGTGATGAAATTATTTCGTGCTTTTCATACTGTTTCGTGTTTTTGTATTTTTATGTTTTTTCGCGTGGTTCGTGTTTCCTACAAAGCAAAGCTACGCTCATCATTCAACAACAAAAAAGAAAAAAAATTATCTGCGCCAGAGCAGCAGAAGCGACATAGCAGCAATCAGTCCGGCGCCGAAGTAGAACGGACTCGCAGGAGTTGTTGGGACTTCAGTTGGAATCTCAGTAGGAGCCTCAGTCACCAACGTAGTCGGAACGGTTGTCGGAACAGTAGTGAAAATTACCGAGTGTGGAACAGTTGTCTCAACCGTCCTTACAGTCGTAACCGGCAGAGTAGCAGCGGTTGGCGCAGGTTTACTCTCCACCGTCACCGGCTTTGAAACAAACGTATCCTTTGCGACATCATTTGCCATCATCACTTTCATCTGCCAGAGAATAATCTCCTCACCAACATCATAACTCGCAGGCGTTCCGGTCAATGTCGTCGTCAGCTTCGTATCGTTGTCATCAGTAGAGATCGTAAACCCGCTGATCGTCCCGTGTTCGTACGGGAAATCCCAGGTCTGCGTAACTCTTCCGCCCACAACAAGATCGATCTTCCAGACTGGGTCTGAAAGCTCGGTATCAAACTCCAGCGTGTAGATCGGAGCGAACCGCTCGCCGACAAAGATCTCCTTATACACCGTCATCTCCTGACCCGCAATCACCGGGCCGGTTGGAAGATAATCCGCATCAAACTCCGTCACTCCTGCTGCCGCAGGAACTGCCAGAAGAGCAGCTGCAATCAGCAGTATTACTAAACTACGTATCATTTTTGTTCCTCCTTGATTTTCTTAATCTCCTCTAACAAACGAGTCAGAATAACCTCGTCTGAGGGCATGCCTGATGTAAACGCCTTTCTCACATGAATCGGCACCCCGTCAAGCCGGTATGCCGTTCCTTCCGCATCAAGACCGACGGATGCAACCGGAATATGCAGTTTCGCAATCGCGGTAGAGAGCGAGATGAACGGATCGATCACCACCGTATTGATTTTTGCCAGATGTGCGACCGTCTCGCGGGGAAAGTGCGCGCCAAGATCGGTCCCGATAATCATCACCGCATCAGCCTCGTGCTTTGCAAGGATGTCTACCCCGCTCGTCTCGCCGGGATTGTAATGGACGATGCCGCGGGAGTAGTCCACCGCGTATGGATACCCTGCCGCGAGCGAAAACATCTGGTTCGTGCCGTCCACATTCCAGTGGCCGCGAAGCGGCGTTAACGTGTACTTCGTGTGCCGGTTCAGTTCATCGACCAGCTCAATGCCGGCGCGGACATTCTTGTACTTGCCCCGCGACTGGGTCAGACCGATGCCGGTAAAAAACGCGCCGAACTTTGCGTTCAGTAAAATATCTGCGACCTTGAAGAGAACGCTCCGCTCAACTCCCGCGACCGCGTCAGGAATCACATCGCGTTCGCCCCGGACAATCGCCCGAAGTGCATTGAAGAGCGCGTAGTCTCCGCCGGGTTTTACCTGAATGAAGATGTCGGCAAGTTTTGCGGTCTCTGACTCGCGGATGTCCACCACAATAACCGTTCGGTCGGCCCGTCCTTCAGGACGGAACGCGCCGGTCGAGAAGGTTGAGTAGCGTGAGAGATGACGTGGATGCGCTGCGATCGGGTTGCAGCCCCAATAGACAAGAACATCAGCGCGGTTTTTCACCTGTCCGAGCGTGCAGCCGGGATGGCCGACCTCCTGTACCGCCATAATGGTCGGGCCGTGACACTCAGATGAACAGTTGTCCATTACCGCGCCGATCTCTTCGGCGATCTCAAGCCCAATATGCATCGCTTCGGTGGATGTTCCTGACCAGCCGTAGAAGAGCGGACGCTTTGCATTCGCAAACATCTCGGCCGCGGTTCTGATGGCTTCATCAAAACTCGTCTCCTTCCACTCATCTCCTTCGCGGCGGACGGGAACTGCCATCCGACCGCGGGAACGGAACTTTCCCGCGCAGAGCAGACAGCCGTTCACAACGTCAGTGACAATGCCGTCAGCAATGTGGAGCTCGATATCGTCGCAGAGGCAGCCGCAGAGCGGGCAGGCATGGTTTTTAAGTACTTTTTCGCCTTGTTCGAGATCGGGAATTGTTGTTCCCGCAGGAATTTTGTATCTTCTGCCGCCGAGCTCTTCCATTAAGTCCCATGCCGACAGGAGCGGAAGCTCAGTCTGCGTGACTTCAACTGGGACTCCTTTGAAGTCCGGCGCTCCTGTTGAGTGGGTGAACTCGTGAAGAATGAAGTTTGCGTACGGGCCGCAGGGGAGGTAGGCGACTCCTTCGGGAGTTTCGGGAGACTCGCGAACCGAGAATACAGTTTTTCCAGCACTACTTTCGATGAGAACATGCTCGCCGTTTTCGACGCCGATTTCCATTGCGTCCATTGGATTGAGGAAACAGTAGGAGGTTTCGCGTGAGTAGGATTCGGAGTCTTTATAGTACAGCTGGGCACCCTGTTCGGGTGTTCGTCCGCTGCTCATAAGCAGTTTCATGAGAGTTGTATCCCGACCGTTCCGGTTGATTGCGTCCGGTCATCTTATGAAGTATGTATCCGGGTGCAAATTAATAAAGTGATCTTAGGGTGCAATACTATAGATATGCGGATCATCAATATCATCGGCCACTCGAACTCGGGGAAGACAACCATGATCACGAAGCTCGTGCCGCTTCTTGCAGGCGTTGCAACGGTTGCCACAATAAAACATATGGGACATCACATCTGGGAACTGCCGAAAGGAAAGGATACTACCGTGCATTTTGAGGGAGGGGCAGTTGCGACAACCGGTATTGATGCAGAAAAAGCGGTGATGAGTCTTCGGACGATGGATGTGTATGAGATTCTGGACTTTTATGCATGGAAGGGATACGAGTACGCGGTTGTTGAGGGGTTTAAGGAGGAAGGGTTCTCCTGTGTGGTGCTCGGTGATCTTGCGGCGAAAAATGTGGTGATGCGGGATGCGAATGCTGAGGAAGTGTTTGCGATGCGGGATATGTTTGAGGTCTACGTGCCAAAGAAGCGCTGAAATATTTTTAAACGCGAATCGCATGCCTTCGGCCTGCTCACCGCTTCGCGGAATAGCGCGAATAAAAATCGCCAATGGCGATTTTTGAGATATTACTATATTACTCATTTTTAGACAGATCTGTTCGGTGGGTGTGACTGGAAATTTCTTTTCTCTTGAAAAATCGTCATTGGCGATTTTTTTGTATTCGTGCTATTCGCGCTATTCGCGTTTCACAGTACCAATCCGCAATTTATTAATGAAACAGATGTCAATAGCATATCATTACCGAAAAATCCGCCGCACCTGCGGGTAACCCGTATTTTTCAAAGAATGAGAAGAGCATGATCCCTGAACCAGCATATATCGCCGCATCTGCGGTAATCACCCTCATACTCTTTGTGGGCCTTGACCTGTTCTGGAAACTCCCCGCTCACGCCGGAGTATCAGGAACGGAGACCATCGAACGAGAAATCGAAGCTGATGGCGGCGACCGGTGCGGCGGCTGGATGATTGGAAACATCGTCACTTCACCCGACGCATCCGCAGGAACACTCGTTGCCGCATGCGGTTACTGGATCTGGGGCGTCCCCGGAGGACTCCTTGCAGCAGTCCTCATCTTTATCGGCGCACGAATCTGCGCAGACAAAGGATACGCCGCAGTGAGCGGGACTCTCCTTGCAACCGCAGTTTTTTGGGCGCTTGACACCTTCGCAGGATTTCCGCCCGAGACCTTCATCGCAGGAATCGTCATCGCCATTCTCATCGTGCAGGGTGTTTCACCCAAGCGTGTAAGCAGAATCCTTGGAAAACTCTGGAGGAGATGCTCATGACCGAACTTGTTCTCGCAATCTGTGCGGTCATCGCCGTCTACGCAGCCCTTCGCGCAGTGCTGGAGAAAAACACCGCAAAAAAACTCCCCTTCGTCACTGTCATGAACTTCGCAGTTACAGGAGTCATTGCCCTCATCCTCCCGCATCCGCTGACGCTGGTTGCCGCAGCGGCATATCTTATCGGCGCAACGCTCGAAGCAAACGCCATCGCATCAGCCATGGAAAAACTCAGAGGTGAGCAGACATGATAGAGCTCGTCACTCTTCTCGCCGCATTCCTCGCCCTTATCGGAGGCATTGCAACCGTTCTCGTCAGAAATCCGTTTGACAAACTGATCACCTTAGGAATTCTCGTATCAGGAGCGGTCATTCTCATCGTAAAGCTGGGCTATCTTGATATTGCCATCGTCGTCTCTCTCATGATGCCGATTGGAACCATCTTCGTCCTCCTCCTCTGCCGCAAACGACCGGAGGGACTCCAATGAACGAGCTCGAGTTCATCATCGGCTGCGTACTGCTCCTGATAGGAGTCGCCGCAACCGCATACCCTCGTGACAAAACCTATCTCACGAGACTCATCAACATGGAAGTCGCCGAGTTCGGTCTCGTCTTCATCATGCTCGCGTTCGACGAAATGCTCGCTCTTGTGACCTTCGTCGCCGTCAACATTGTTACGACTCTCATCTTCGTGCGGCTCATCGAAAAACAACAGGCCAGGGAGGAAGAGCAATGAGCAAAGTCCAGAAGATCTCCGAATACCTTGCAGACACAAATAATCTGCCAAAAATTTACGCAGGCGTCGTCTGCCTCATCGCAGTAATCGGACTTCTCACCGTTCCATTCCTCGTCTACGACGAGTCTCAGCTCTACCCAAAATCCATCAATCCTGAAAGCTCCTTAAACCCTTACGACCGCGGCGGTATACCATTTACCGAGCCGGCGCAGATCGTCGCCCAGTATCCTGAGAACTCCCCTGCGATCGGCTACGTCACCGCGTACTTAACGCCTGCAAGCTGGTTTTTGGCAAACACCACCATGTACCTTGGAACAACCATCGTCGGCCATCCGGGCGGCATCCTTGATGAGATCCTCTACTACACCAGAGGTCTTGACACGATTGTTGAAGCAAGTATCTTCTTTGCGGCTTTTGCCATAGCCTCGTTCCTTTACCGGAGGGCAAAACAATGATCACCATTGAGATGCCGCTCGTGTACCAGATCGGTATTGCAATTGCATTCATCGCGATCATCATTGCGTTCTCGGCGATCCTTCGCGAAAAGGATGACATCCACAAACTCATCATCATCGACCTCATTGAGATAACCGGTCTTGTCGTGGTCGCACTCATTGCGACCGATCTTGCAGAAGCTTTGATTCTGCCGGGTCTCGTCGTCGGCGTTGCTGAGATTATGGCGGTCTCTGAACTCTGGCTCGCCAAAGAAAAACTTCAGCAGAAACATTCGGCAAAAAAATTCGACATCGAGGTCATGAAGACAGCCCCCCCAATCATCGGCCTTCTGCTTGCAGCGTACGGAATTTTTCTCACCGGATTTTCCGGAGGACTTATTGCAGCGCTTGGTCTTATGATCTTTTTCCTTGGAAAAAATATGGGCGAACATTTTGCAAAGATCGAAAACGCCGCGGGTTATGCTTGGGCACTCTGGGTAATTGCATTCTTCATCTTCATGCTGTTTCCTTCGCAGTGGTTCCTTGCGATCATGCTTGCGGCGGTTGGCATCATGCTCAAAGTTATGGCAAAAATGTCTTTGGTTGGAACAATGCGGGGTGGTGAATAATGTTTGAACAGATCTTAATCAGAATGCCGTTCGGCGACATCGTCCACTATCTTTCCGGCTACACGGTGGTGCTGTTTGCGTTTGCGGCGATGTTTGTCATCCTCGCGATCATCAGCCTGCCGGAAAAACCGATCGACATTGTGTTTGGGACTGACGGCTACTACACCAAAGACGTGCCTGTTGATTTGATGAAGTTCCAGCGATTCATGGCAATCGCCTGTGGTATCGCAACGATTGGCGCAATCACAACAGGGGACATCTTCAACTTCACCTTGTTTGCGGCATTTATCGGTGTGCTCAATATCGGTATCGTTGCAGCAGTCAAAAACAAACAGGTGCTCAACGCCGCGTTCTCCTACGGCCTTGTTGTGATGATGGCGACCGTTCCCTTGTTTGCCGGAGCGGCAATTATTGCCGCAACGTGTGGAACGCTCTCGATCTGGGAACTCGCCGTCGCTGCGGAAGCAACAGCCGGAATCTCGGTTCCAATCGTTGCCAAACTCCTGCTGTTAGTTGGAGTCTTGGGCGAAGGAATGGCACCGTTTTATATCGGTAAAGCCGAGATTACCAGAGCGCCGGGCGCCCCCTACATTCTGATGATCCATGTAAGCTCGCTCCTGCTTTTCCTGCGGGTAGTGGAAATTCTCCTGACGGTGTGAATCATGAAAAAGTCTACAGCATTTGGTCTTGGAATCGTGTTTGCCGTGGCGGCAATAGCAGCTGCGCTCGCAGTAGCAGAGATTCCCGCGCTCATTGCAGTTGTGGTGATATGCATACCGGCAGCACTCGCCTGCTTCATTTACTGGTGGTGTGCAGGAACAAAGGACGGAGACATTCCGTTTGTGGGGTACTGAGATGATTCCCTTTCTTCTGCTCCTCATCATTGCAGTGTTTGCCGGACTTCTGCTGCATGGCCTGCACCGGAAGGTCATCGCACGCATTCAGTTGCGGCCGGGCCCCCCTATCTGGCAGGAAATTTTGCACACGCTGAAGTTCTCCTTCAAACAGACATGGATACCAAGGACTGCAAGTCAGGTGATGTATGTTGCAATCGTGTTGATTGCGGTCGGCATCTGGGTTGCGGCACTCTGGGTGGTCGCTACCGGCGCAAGTCTCTTGATCCTCTTCGCACTCTATATGCTGCATAAGATCGTGGAACATGGAACCGGACTGTCGTCAGGCTCTCCGTACACCAAGTTCGGCGCAATCAGATCGGTCATGTCAGCGGCAGCCGAACTTCCGCTGCTCGCAACTGTTGCAATCGTGTATCTGTTTACCGGAACGCTTTCGATCGGGGAAATTGCTGAGTGGAACACCACGCATACGCCGCTTCTTCTGCTCGCGTTTCCGGCAGCAGTATCATTGTATCTGATCATTTTGTCCAAAGCACACTACGGCCCGTTCTCGGTGATTGAGGCAAAGGAACTCATCTCCGGCTACTGGACCGAACACTTCGGCGGATGGCGGGCGATGCTGAACATTGCGATGAGTCTGAAGACGGTTGTGCTGCTCTCGGCATTTGTTCTGCTGTTTATCGGAGCGGTGCCATGGTGGCTGATGATCATTCTGATGATCGTTCTGATGATCTCGGTCTCCTTTGTCTGTGCGTCAACACCGATGCTGACCCCGTATCAGGTCGTGACGATTCAAACAGTCTGGACTCTGGTCGTTCTGCTCTACGGCGGATGCGTGTGGCTGGTCCTTGGAGGGATACTATGAGCTGGATAGCAAAAGGAGTTGTTGCAGGAATCGCATTCTACATTCTGCTGATGGCGATAGAAGTCATCAGTCATCCTGAAGTGCTTGGAGGAGCAGTTGCCGGAGCAGTGCTGCTTGGCATTCTTGCATTTGTATTCCTCGCAAAAGATGAGGAGAAGATTCACACCGGCGAGATGATTCTTGTCTGGGTGATGATTCTGTTGTTTGTCGTCTACGGCGTGCTTTGCTGGGCAGGAGCGATACCATGGATCTGATCTACGAACGAAATCTTCAGCCGATGAAACTTGCAGTTCTCAAGGGAACCAGGCAGGATCAGGCAGTGGTCGCTCTTGCCGAACGGCTTGGCGTAAACCGACAGAAAATGCGAAAAATTCTGATCAACAACTGTGACATGATGACGCTGGAAAATCTGGGGCCACGGCTTGAAGCAGCCGATGCGGCAGCAAAAGCTGCCGCGGCTGCTGGCGACGAGATCTCAGACGCTCTTTCTCTTCCGCATCTGACAACTGCAACAGGCATTCTCTCTGAAGCAGCGGCCGCAAAACTCCGCAGCCGTGCAGAGTCCGGCACCGCGATTGCAGAACTTCTCGCAGAAATTGTGGAGGTAGTTTCATGACACTCTTACAGAAAGTGAAAAACGCGGTTCGCAAACGTTCCATTCATGTCTGTTACGTGAACACCGGCTCCTGCAACGGCTGCGATATTGAGATTCTCGCATGCCTCTCGCCGCGTTACGACATCGAACAGTACGGCATCTATGTCCATAACAATCCCCGCGAGGCTGACGTAATATTAGTGACCGGAGCAATGTCAGCGCAGTGGATTGACAAACTTCCTGATCTCTGGGACAAAGTCCCTGAGCCGAAAGCAGTTGTCACCATCGGCAACTGCCCGATCTCAGGCTGTGCGTTCAACAGGCCCGGCTCTCTCGTCGACCCGCCGGTCAGCAAATATATTCCGGTCGCAGCAGCCGTTCCCGGCTGTCCGCCGCGGCCGACCGAGATCATCAACGCAATACTGAGCGTAGCAGACATACTCTTTGACAACTATGAGACCAGATTGGAGGAGAAGCGATGAAGAAAGTGGTTGACATCTCGCTCCCGATCGGGCCGGTTCATCCCTGCTTCAAGGAGCCGGCACGAATCAAATGCGAAACCATAGGCGAACGGGTGATCGCAACCGAAGTCGAGCTTGGCTACGTGAAAAAAGGCATCGAAAAAATCATGATCGGCAGACCCTGGCAGGAGACGATCTTTCTTGCAGAACGGGTCTGCGGAATATGTTCGGTCGTCCACAACACAGTAATTGTCGGAGCACTGGAGAGTATCAGCGGTATCGCCGTATCGCCCAGAGCCGCACATCTGCGGATTATCCTCAACGAGCTTGACCGGATGCAGAGCCATTTGCTTGCAAACTACTCGTACTGCTACACAATCGAGCACGAGACGCTTGCGATGTATCTGTTAAATCTCCGCGAGACCGTAATGGATGCAATCGAGATCATGACCGGCACCCGCATTATGGCAGCATATGTTGTGCCGGGCGGCGTTCGCGAGGACATCACAGACGAGACCGCGGAAAAAATTCGGGAAGCGATCGCTCATGTGGAAGCAGAACTTCCAAGATTTGTGAAGATGTTTGCAACAGGTCCGATGATTGCTCTCCGGTCCAAAGGGATCGGCATTCTGAGCGAAAAAGATGCAAAGGAAAGCGGGGTTGTAGGACCGACAGCAAGGGCAAGCGGTATTCCCCGCGATGCCCGGGCAAACGACCCGCTCTACAAAGAACTTGGCTGGAAGATGATCACGCGACCCGAAGGCGACAACTTCGCCCGCATCATGTTGCGGTTTGACGAACTGTTCCAGTCGACAACAATCATCAAGAACGCCCTTGCGGCTCTGCCGCAAGGACCGATCCGGCTCGGCGGCCGCGTGACTGCCGGCCGCTGCAAACACACGATTGAAGCGCCGCGGGGAGATCTGACGTACGATATCGAACTGGATGCAGAAGGTCAGGTCATCTCGGTCGCCATTCAGACGCCGTCAATCATGAACGTGGAAGTGGGAACGCATGCGATGATGAAAAACCTCGCATCAGCAGCCGACGTGACCTCGACCTTCATCAGTGCAGACCCCTGCATTGCCTGTGCGGAGCGGTAACATGAGCGTTTTGTCTTACTTCAAAGAGTTCGCAAGGCCTGCGTGGATAAAAAAATTCTTTGCCGCAAAAACTGCGCCGCTCTCAGCTCCCGCATACTTCCGCGATTTTCCCGAACTCACCGGCAACGAATGTACGCACTGCCTTGAGTGCAGAATGATCTGTCCTGCTCCGGGAGCAATCGATGTGGTTATGCGGGAAGATGGAAAATGGGAACCGCAGATTATTCGCGGCCACTGCTTCCGGTGCGGTTACTGTGTGGAGATATGTCCTGAAGAAGTGATGACCGCAGGAGATATTCTCGCTCGCAAACACGAACAGAGACTTGCCTTCACGCACGAGTATGAAGTGCAGGTTCATCGAAAACTCTGCATGGGATGCGGCAACTGCACGACAGCGTGTCCCGTAAACCGCGAGATCGATCCAGAGATGGGAGCCGGAGGAACTTCAGTCTCTGACGATCTTCTGATGAGAGTGGTGAAAGGAAGAAATACGGTTCTGCACAACGAGCTCTGCAAAGGCTGCAAGGTCTGTGAGGACACCTGCCCGAATGGGGCAATGCATGTCGCAAGACGCGTTCAAGCAGTACAAAAGGAGGAAACAGCAGATGCCTGACTATCTTTTGAAAAATGCCTGTGTGATCGATCCGGTCAACCACATCTCGCAGGAGATAATGGACATCGCGATTGTTGACGGACGCATCGCAGAAGAGCCGTCCAAAAATTCCGAGGTCATCGACTGTGGCGGCATGCTGGTACTTCCGGGCGGTATTGACTCCCACACCCATATCTGCGGAACAAAAGTGAACTTCGGCAGATACATGAGCCCTGAGGATATGCGGGCAGGCCGTGCTCCCCGCGGACGCGGCATGCGGGCGGTCTCAGGCTACAGTATCCCGACCACGTACGGCAACAGCTACCGCTACGCCCAGATGGGATACACCACGCTCACCGAAGGGGCGATGGCTCCTCTTGAAGCAAGGCACACGCATGAAGAGTTCCGCCACACACCATTACAGGACGGTCTTATTCTCACACTCTTTGATGGTGACTGGGGCGTTATGCGGGCGATCGGAGCAGGAGACATCAAACGCGCTGCGGCTCTCATTGCATGGCGGCTGAACGCTGTCAAAGGTTACGGCGTAAAAGTCACCAACCCTCTGGGTGCTGAGATGTGGAGCTGGGGTAAAAACGTTGAATGCATCAGAAAACCGATTCCCTTCTTCGACATAAGTCCGGCAGAGTTCATTACCGGCGTGATCGAAGCAAACGAGATGCTCGGACTGCCGCATTCAGTCCATCTGCACTGCAATAATCTGGGAAAGCCCGGCAACTACACCTGCACGCTTGGAACGATGGGACTGGTGAAGGATCTGAACGAGAAACGGCAGACCGCGTATCTGACGCATGTCCAGTTCCACTCCTACGGCGGATCCGGCTGGGGAGATTTCTGTTCAAAAGCAGAACCTGTCTCCAGAATGGTGAACCTGCGTCCGCAGATAACCATCGACATGGGTCAGGTAATGTTTGGACGAACAACCACGATGACCGCTGACGGCCCGATGGAGTTCAATCTCTATCGTCTGCATCAGGACAAATGGAGTAATCATGATGTCGAGCTGGAGACCGCGTCCGGTGTTATTCCCGTGATGTACCGGCGCAAGAATCTGGTAAACAGCATCATGTGGGCGATCGGTCTTGAACTTGCACTGCTGGTGGAAAATCCCTGGCAGTGTCTTTTAACAACCGATAATCCGAACGGAGCGCCGTTCGTGAAGTATCCTGAGATCATCGGGCTTCTGATGAGCCGCGAGTACCGGGACAAGGAGTTTGCGACAATTCACGCAGGGACTGCGAAGCGTGTGGTGCTCCCGTCACTCGACCGCGAGATGACGTTTGATGAGATCGCAGTAATGACGCGGGCAGGGCAGGCGCGGGCACTCGGGTTACTGGAACGCGGCAAAGGACATCTCGGCGTCGGTGCTGAAGCTGATATTGCGGTGTATCCGATCCGGCCTGATAAAATCGATCCGGCAAAACAGTACGCAGAGGTTATCCGCGGGTTCGGCCAGACCAGATACACGTTCAAGGGAGGTGTTATGATCTCGCGCGATGATGAGATTCTGGCAGGCAGCCAAAACAGAATGTTCTGGTGCAGCCCGAAAGTGCCGAAAGCATATGATATGGATAATGATCCTGAGCTTATCAGAACCTTTGAGCGGTTCTACTCGATTCAGAAGGAGAACTATCCGGTTGATGAGAACTACTACATCGCCCGCAGTATGAAGATTGAAACGGAGACGAAGTTATGAGACGAATTACTCTGATTATGCGTGACTCAATTGATCCGCATCTGCCAATTGAGGCAGAGGTGATTACGCCGGAGACGCTTTCGAAAACTGTTCTGGTGAATGTGTATGTGGGAAACCAGAAGATGATGCTCTCTGAGGTGTTTGATATCCGCGTGGATGGCGAGGCGGCGGGTCCTGCCGCAACCGAGATTGTGATCATCGGAGACGCTTCACGGGTGAAACGTGTGGGCGAGTACATGACTGACGGCAGAATTGTTGTTGAGGGAAGTATCGGGATGCACTGCGGCGACTTTATGACCGGCGGGACGATTGAGATCATGGGGGATGCCGGAGACTGGCTTGGCCGCGAGATGCTTGGCGGCAAAATCATCTGTCATGGGAATGCCGGAAACTACTGCGGGTCAGGTTACCGCGGCGGACGCAAAGGTGTTCGCGGCGGCGAGATTTTCGTGAAGGGTGATGTCGGCGACTACTGCGGTGAGTGTCTCTTCGGCGGCGTTGTACATGTGATGGGCAGTGCAGGACTGCATGCGGGCGTGAACATGAAAGGAGGAAAACTGATCATCGAGGGCAATGCGGTGATGCCCTGCGGCGATATGTTTGCCGGAGAGTGTACGATCTTCGGGCATGTGGATGATTTCATGCCAACGTTTGCCGAGGTAGGCAAAGTTGTGGAAAACGGCCGCGAGCTTACGGTCTTCACGGGCGATCTCGCGCACCGCAATGGGAAGGGAACACTCCGCGTGGGTAGTTACACGCGAATATAATTTTTTCTGGGTCGCCCACGGAAAAACGGAAAATACCGAATTTCACAGAAAAAAAGAGCACGGAGCAGACGTGAACAACACGGAATTCATATTTAAAACAATATTTCTGTGATGTTCACGTCTGCTCCGTGATGTTTTTTTCTGTGTTTTCCGCATTTCCGTGGGCGGAGCACAAACAAAGTAATCGAATCAAAAAAAAAGTTAACGCGGAGACTTTTCTCCGCAGAATATCTCTTTAGTACCGGGGCGTGCGCGGTGCTCTGTGCTTTGGGAGGCAGTCACGGCAGTAAACCGGTCTACCCTCGGTCGGTTTGAAGGGAACTTCGCACTCTTTTCCGCAGTCGGAGCAGATTGCTTTGGTCATCTCGCGGGGTGCGTCGTTGTATTGGCGCGGTGCGCCGTAGGAATTTCTTCTTTCCATTTTTATTAACTCCATGAACACGGGATACAAATCCCATGCTCATGAGTCTGCACGCACAAAACCCGAAACGGGTTTGATGCGCATATAACTCATGCAGACGAAACTGCAGAGTTACATTGGTGCTGCATGGATATATAACAATGTATCAGTCCAACTTTGCATTTTTCATCCTGAGTCGTCCAGAGAAAACGATAGACAACGCCGATTCCTGAGAATGCAACAGTTCATCTCTTTTACCGTCCAAACAACATCTATGAATAGAAAGCCGATCATTGCCGTAATCGGTGACGGATCCCTTCAGAAGAATTCTGAAAAAGAGATCTTTGCAGAACAGCTCGGCACTGCCCTCGTCACCGCAGGATACCGGATCATCTGCGGCGGGCTTGGCGGAGTAATGGAGGCTGCCGGCCGCGGGGCTCATGCATCGCCAGTCTACTCGGACGGAGATGTTATCGGTGTTCTGCCGGGATGTACTCCGGACGCGGCAAATCCGTACATCGACATTCCGATCGCAACAGGTTTAGATCATGCAAGAAATTTTATCGTCGCCAACAGTGATGCGGTGATCGCGGTCGGAGGAGGATCAGGGACACTTTCTGAACTGTCGTATGCATGGATTATGCGGCGGCTGATTCTCGCATATCGTGTCCCGCATCCGGCAGGCTCTCCTGAAATTTTTGCAGACTGGAGTGCGATTGTTGCCGACAAAAAACTTGATGACAAAGATCGCTGCCCGCAGATAGAGGGCGACCGTGTCTATGGTGTTGATACGGCCGAGGATGCGGTAAACATTCTTGCAGAAAAACTGCCGCTCTATATCTCGCGTCCAGCATGTGCAGGAAAGCGGTAAGAAATTTTTTTGGATTTTTTCTTTCAAGAAAAACTCTGACTTGGGAGTTACACGAAGAGTCTGAGGAACCTGAAATTATTTTGTTCCCGAGTTTCAAAAACTAAAAAAAATAATGACCGAAAAAATCAGACGATCTGGGACAGAACGCCTGTTTTCAGATCATAATATAATCCATGGACATCCAGGCATCCCTTCTTTTCTGCCTCGGTAACCAGAGGATATGATCTGAGATGTTCGATCTGCAGGCGGATATTTTCGATCTCGATCTCTTTTTTCCGTGCTGCCTTCTCCTCCGGCGTCTTCGGCGCCTCAGGAATACGGGCATCCACACGTGTCTGCGCCTCGCGGGCACTGTTAATCCACATCGGAATATACGCATCGTCCTTCATATCAACGTCCAGTGCCTTCAGTGCCCCGCAGTCCGAATGACCACAGATCACAATATCCTTCACCTTCAGATGGCGAACCGCATACTCCAGAACCGTCGCAAAGTTCCAGTCATGGGTTGGCACAATATTTCCAATGTTTCGGTGGGTAAACAACTCCCCTGCACGGCAGTGGGTAATCCGCTCAGGATTCACACGAGAATCAGAACAGCCGATCCACAGCACAGTCGGGTGCTGGGACTCAACCAGAGTCATATACCGATCTTTTTTTCGCTCGAAATCCTTTTCGAGGAAAATCTTGTTGCCTTCAATAAAACTCTCAATCATATTTTTTTCACCTCTTGGTGTTCGGTAGGCCGAAAAAAAGAGACGCAAAAATCCGCACTGTTAGAAAGTGCGTATCTTTGCGTATCCGGAAAAAGTATGCTTAAGGAGTAAAATTACTCGTTAAACACATTGTCGTAGATCATGTCCGAGCCGGTTGCGTGCAGACGCTCGCGTTCCTCCATCTCCTCAGCATAGGAAAGGACCGGCATGGTCATGTCGTAACCCGGCTTGTGGCCGAACATCTTCTCAAGCTCAACCTGCTGGGAGTGCATGTAGAGTGAGTTCGGGATGTCCATCGGACAGAGTTCACTGCACTGACCGCAGTTGATACAGGAGTCCGCAATGTGGGCAAAGCGGATCATCTGGAACATAAAGTCCGGAGGAACAATTCCCGGGCGGACGAGGTGCGGCTTCTTGGTCGAACACTCGACACAGTAGCAGATCGGACAGTTCTCGATACATCCGTAGCATTTGATACACTTGGATGCCTCGGCCATGATTTTGTTGAGGCGTTCGGTGCCGGTACCAAGTTCTCCGAACTGGTGTTCCTGCGCCTTCTTGCCCATCTTAATCATCACGTTCTCGATCTTTCCGCGGATCTCAAGTCCCTTCGCGTCCGGTGCAGATGAGCTGATCGCTCCTGCCTTCACCGCTGCATCAAAGAGCATTGCACCCTTCTCGGAACAGACCTCAACAAACGTTGCTTTGCCAGCCTTATCGCCGACAACACCCCAGTTAC